>NZ_JBEUPA010000147.1:8227-21378 GCF_040492065.1 Actinomadura sp. NPDC000929
GGGCCCCCGGGGGGGGGGGGGGGGTGGTTTACCCTGGGGCCCGCCCCCCCGGGCCCCCCCCCCCCGTTTCCGGGGCGGGGGGGGGCGGGGGGGGGGCTCCCCCGGGGCCCCCCCGCCGCCGGAAGCCGCTAGCCGACGCCGACCAGGTCGACGACGAAGATGAGCGTCTCGCCGGGCTTGATGGCGGGGCTCGGGCTGCGGTCGCCGTAGGCCAGGTGCGGCGGGATGACCAGCTTGCGCCGGCCGCCGACCTTCATCCCGACGATGCCCATGTCCCAGCCCTTGATGACGCGGCCGGAGCCGAGCTCGAAGTCGAACGTGCCGCCGCGGTTCCACGACGCGTCGAACTCCTCGCCGGTCGACCACGACACGCCGACGTAGTGCATCGACACACGCGAGCCCTTGACGGCCTCCGGGCCGTCGCCCTCGGTGATGTCGGTGATGTCGAGGTACGCGGGCGGCTGGCCCTCGGGAAAGTCGATCTCGGGGCGTTCAAGCGCCATGAACGGGCTCCAGCGGTCGTCAGATGTGCGGACAGGACAGAGCTGCTCAGCCTATCCGCACGCCGGTCACGAAAGAACGACGCCTCCGTTGGCAGGTTGCGACGGTTTCGCAGGTGGCCGGCGTCCGGTAGACCTCTGTGCATGGTGAGGCGGCTGAGGATCGGCATCGACACGGGCGGGACGTTCACCGACGTCGTCGCGCTGGACGGCGACGGGGCGCTCGTCACCACCAAGACGCCCTCGACGCCCGCCGACCCGGCCGAGGGGTTCGCCGACGGCGTCGCGAAGATCCTGCGGCTGACCGGCGCGGAGCCGGCGGACGTGGCGGCGCTGTCGCACGGCACGACGGTCGCCACGAACCGCCTGCTGGAGGACCGGATCGACGACCTCGGGCTCGTCACCACCGAGGGCTTCGAGTCGATCCTGGAGATCGCCAGGCAGAGCGTCCCGGACGGCTACGGCAACAGCTACTTCTGGGTGAAGCCGCCGCGGATCGTCCCCGCGCACCGGGTGCGGGCGGTCGGCGGGCGGCTCGACCACACCGGCGCCGAGCTGCGCCCGTTCGACGAGGAGTCGGCCGTCGCGGCGGCCCGCTGGTTCCGCGACCAGGGCGTCCTCGCGATCGGGGTGTGCTTCCTGCACTCCTACGCCGACCCGTCCCACGAGCTGGCGATGCGGGACGTGCTGGCCCGGGAGCACCCGGACGCGGTCGTGTCGCTGTCGTGCGAGGTGCTGCGCGAGTACCGCGAGTACGAGCGGTCGGTGACGACGCTCGTCGACGCCGCCGTCAAGCCCGCGATGAACGGCTACCTCGCGCGGATCGCCGAGCGCGTCGCGGCCCGGCTGCTGGTGATGAAGAGCAACGGCGGCGTCCTGTCGGCGGAGGAGGTGGCGCGGCAGCCGATCACGACCGTGCTGTCCGGCCCGGCGGCCGGGGCGCTCGGCGCGGCGTTCGTGGTCGCGCGCAGCGGCCGCGGCTCGGTGGTGACGCTGGACGGCGGCGGGACGTCCACCGACGTCGCGGTCGTCCTGGACGGCGAGCCCACCCTCACCACCGAGGGGTCCATCGGCCGCCACCCCGTCAAGATCCCGATGATCGACATCGTGACCGTCGGGGCGGGCGGCGGGTCGGTCGCGTGGCGCTCGCCCGACGGCGCGCTGAAGGTCGGGCCGCGCAGCGCCGGGGCCGATCCCGGGCCGCTGTGCTACGGGCGCGGCGGCGCCGAGGTCACGGTGACCGACGCGCACGCCGTCCTCGGCCGCATCCCGCCGCACCTGCTGGGCGGCGAGGTGCCCCTGGACGTGGACGCCGCCCGCCGGGGCCTGGAGGCCCTCGCCGCGGACCTCGGCCTCTCCGTGGAGCGGGCCGCGGCCGGGATCCTGGAGATCTCCGCGTGGAACCAGGCCAACGCCATCCGGCAGATCACCGTGAAGCGCGGCCTGGACGTGCGCGACTACCCGCTCGTCGCGTTCGGCGGCTCCGGGCCCCTGCTGGCGTGCCGGCTGCTGGACGTCCTCGGCCTGCCCGCCGCGGTCGTCCCGGAGAACCCCGGCAACCTGTCGGCCTTCGGGCTGCTCACCGTGGACGTGAAGAACGACTACGTCCGGACCCGCGTCGTCCGCGACGCCGAGCTCGACCCCGCGCTCCTCGCCGGCGTCTACGCCGACCTCGAATCCGAGGCCGCCGAGGCCCTGGCGCGCGAGGGGTTCCCCGAGGACCGCCGCCGCTTCGCCCGCTCCGCCGACCTGCGCTACTACGGCCAGGCGTTCGAGGTGCGGGTCGCCGCCCCCGCCGGGCCGCCGGACGAGGGGCTGCGCGCCGAGGTCGTCCGCCGCTTCCACGACGCGCACGAGGCCCTCTACGGGTACTGCTACCGGGACGACCCGCGCCATCCCGTCGAATGGGTCAACCTGCGGGTCTCCGGCATCGGCCCCATCGAACGGCCGCGCCCGGCCGAGCGTCCGCCCGGCGACGGCGACCCGTCGCGGGCCCGCACCGGCACCCGGGCCGTCCACTTCGACGCGTGGGAGGAGGCGGCCGTCTACCGGCGCGAGAAACTCGCGCCCGGCGACACCGTCGAGGGCCCGGCCGTCATCGAGGAGTTCGGCTCGACGCTCCCGCTGCATCCCGGCTTCACGGCGGCCCTCGACGGCCACGGCAACCTGGTGGTGACCCGATGACCGGCCCCGCGCCCGACCCGATCCTGCTGGAGATCGTCGAGGGGACGCTCGCCTCGGTGGAGCGCGAGGTCGAGACGGCCATCGCCCGCACCGCCCGCTCCCCGATGATCCGCGACGCGCACGACTTCCGCGCCGGGATCCACGACCGCCGCCTGCGCAAGCTGACCGGACGGTCCTACTCGGCGCTCGTCCAGCCGGTCGCCCGCGACTTCCCGCCGGACGAGATGCGGCCCGGCGACGTCTTCTTCCACAACGACGTCTACCTGTCCGAGGGCGGCATCGGGCACCTGCCCGACCTGTGCGTGACGGTCCCGGTGTTCCACGGCGACGAGGTGGTCGCGTTCGTCCAGGCGTTCGGCCACCACGACGACATCGGCGGCGCCGTCCCCGGGTCGATGCCGAGCCACGCCCGCAGCGCGTTCGAGGAGGGCCTGATGGTCCCGCCGATCAAGCTGTGGGACCGGGGCGTGCCGAACCGGGCGGCGCTGACCATCATGACCCGCAACTCGCGGATGCCCGACTCGCTCGCCGGCGACCTGGACGCCGAGTGCTCGGCCTGCCTGATGGGCGCCCGGCGCCTCGGCGAGCTGTTCGCCCGCTACGGCCGCGCCGACGTCGAGGCCTGCTTCGACGCGATCATCGACCGGACCACCGAGACGTTCCGCCGCGAGCTGCTCACCAAGATCCCGGACGGGACGTTCGTGTGGGAGGACTACGCCGAGCACGACGGCGTCGACCCGCCCCGCCTGCACGCCCAGCGCATCACGCTGACGGTCGACAAGGCGGCCGCCGTCCCGCTCGTCATCGACTTCACCGGGACGTCCCCGCAGGCCAAGGGGCCCATCAACCACGCCGGTGACTACTCGGGCGGCGTGTTCCTGAAGAAGTGGCTGGCGCCCGTCCTGCGCAACCTCGCCGACACCCCGGAGCGGGCCGCCGAGCTCGACGTCAACGAGGGCGTGGTGCCGCTCATCGAGATGCGGTTCCCGGAGAAGGGCACCCTGCTCACACCCGTGTTCCCCGCCCCGACCAACGCCCGCACGTTCGTCATCCTGCGGCTCCTCGGCGTCCTCGCGGGCGTGCTGGCCAAGGCGACGGGCGGCCGGATGCCCGCCGACCAGGAGACGATCCGCTACACCGGCGTCTACGGCGAGGACGACCGGGGCCCCTACCTGATGCGGGAGGTGCTCGGCGGCGGCTCCGGCGGCCGCTCCTACGCCGACGGCGAGGACACCATCCACGTCGTGCCCGACTCCCGCAACATCCCCGCCGAGTTCGCCGAGGCCCGCTGGCCGTTCGTCGTCGAGCGCCTCGGCCTCGCCGTCGACTCGGGCGGGCCGGGGGAGCACCGCGGCGGCCTCGGCTACGACAAGCACATCCGGATGCTCCGCGACGCCCACTACATGTCGATCGCCGACCGCTCCATCCTGTCGTGCTGGGGCGTCAACGGCGGACGCGCGGGGCGCCCGTTCCGCGTCGACATCGACGGCGAGGAGATGGACGGCCTCGTCGACGACCGTCCCGTCCGCGCCGGGCAGGTCATCCGCATCCGCACCACCGGCGGGGGCGGCTGGGGCGACCCCCTGAACCGCGACCCGTCCCGCGTCGCCGCCGACGTCCGCGACGGCAAGGTCTCCCCGGCCGGCGCCCGCGACGACTACGGCGTCGTCCTCACCGGCGGCGCCGTGGACGCCGAGGCGACCGAGACCCTCCGAGCGCGCCTCCGCGCGGAACGCGGCCCCGTCCCGTTCTTCGACCGAGGCCCCGGCTACCCGCGACTCTCCGGCGGCGCCACCTCCGCCGAAGTCGACTCCCTCGACCCCTGAGCCCACGTCATCGCGGGCGCGGAGGCGAATTCAGAATACGATCTGATAACGTGGAGCCATGAGCACCAGGACCCGTCCGGACTCGGTCACCTTCTCCGACCTGTCCCGCAACCCGCGGGCCGTCGCGGAGCGGGCCTCCAGGCTGGGGCGGGTGCGCGTCACCCATCGCGACGCGCCGGACTTCTACCTCACGGCCGCCGACCGCGAAGAGCGGCGGGACGAGACGCTGGCCACCGCGTCACGGATCTTCATCGCGCTCATGAAGCACGATCCGGGGGCCCGCGAGCTTCTGCTCGCCATGCCGGACGTGTTCCCGTGGGTGCGTCACCTCAGCACCGAGGAGGTCCGCGCCTTCACCGTGGAGCTCGTCGAGGCCCTCTCGGACGCGGCGGAGCTCGACCTCGACACGTCCCTCAACGAGGTGGTCGCCGGGTGGCGTGCCACCGCGCGCATCAAGGCGGACCCCGAGCAGCACGAGGAAGCGGTGCGGCCCACCAGCGGTGACTTCGGTCCGGTGGAAGTCATCCCATGAGCCCCAAACGAGGGGACAGGGTCACCGTCCCGCCCGCCGCCGACGAGTGGGACTTACGCTTCGGCACGAGCGGGCATCGTTTGGGTGGTCTACGCGTCACCCCGCCACCCGAAGGACACCGAGAACTGACGCCCGGGCCCACGCCGGTACCGCTCCAGGCGGAGTTCGCGGACCTGCGGCGGCGTCCCGCCGCTGGAGGCGGCGGGACGCGGAGGCGACGTCTCGGTGCCGGTCTTGTCAGGGAGACCGGAGGTCCGAGGCCGTCAGGTCAGCAGGCCTGGACGTAGTACGCCGGCCTGAAGTCGTACGTGCCGTCGGTGTCCGGTGGGACGTTGACGAGCACGTTGTGCGCGATGCCCTTGATGAAGGCGTGCGCTCCGCCGGTGTTGGAGTTGTCGTAGAGGCCGGTGCCGTTCCACGCCCGCAGCGCCCAGTCCGCTCCGCCGCGACGGCAGTGGAAGAGGGAGAAGACCTTGCCTCCCTCGGCGGCCAGAACGTTGGTGTAGAGGCAGAAGTGGCCGGTCGGGCACGGCGTGCCGCTGGTCGTGTTGATCCACGTCCAGCAGTCGGCGCTCACGTAGATGTTGGCGCAGTACGGGACGCCGACGACCGACGCGTTGTCGTTGCCGTGGTCCTGCTGGACCGGCGCCGCAGCGGGAGCGGCCCGCTTGCCGTCGGCCCGGACGGACCCGCCGCCGGGACCGGCGGCGTAGGCGGCGCCGCTGCCGGCGAGGAGCACCGTCAGGCAGATCACCAGCCCGAGCGCCTTGCGCAGTGTTCGTGGTGCCATCAGAGGACAACCTTTCTCGTGTGCCGCGAGGTCGTGCCTCTTGCAGGAGCGATGCGGAGCGGGGAGGTCGGATCTTGCAGGGAGCGTCCGGGCCTCGCGTGGGTTCACGAATGAGGGTGCAGGCCGCTGACCTGGCCTGTCGTTACGTGTGCGCGCACTCGCCTGTCGCCTGAGCGCACTGCCGGCGGAACTGGCCGGGGGAGAGGCCGTAGGTTCCGCGGAACACCTGGCTGAAGTGCGCGGCGCTGCCGAATCCCCACCGGGCCGCGATCGCGTTGATCGGACGGTCGGCCAGCCGGGGATCGGCGAGGTCGCGCAGGCAGCGCTCCAGGCGGCGCTCGCGGATCCAGCCGGCGACGGTGTGCCCCTCCTCATGGAAGAGCTTGTGGAGGTAGCGCAGCGAGATGTGATGAGCCGTGGCGATCGCGTCCGGAGTCAGGTGCGGGTCGGCCAGGTTCCGGCGGATGAAGCTGAAGATCTGGGCCATCAGCACATGCCGCCTCGCCTGGGGCGGCACCACGTCCGGGGCGTCCAACGCGGTGGCGAGCGCCGCGGTGAAGACGTCCAGCGTGAGGGTGGACAGCCGGGCGGTGTCGGACGGCCCGAGTTCATGCATGTGCCGGGCCAGTTGCAGCAGGAACTGCGACGACAGCGCCCCCACACCCTGATCCCTCCGGAGTCGGACTCCGGCCAGCCGCCGCAGATCCCGATGCGGGAACGGCAGCAGCGAGCGAGGAAGGCACAGGACCAGCACCTGCCCGCGGGGAACGTCCGGCGATAACTCCGCCCGGTAGGGCCGCGAGGTGTCGGCCAGCACCAGGTCCCCGGGACCGAACTCCGCCCGCCGACCGTCTTGCGCCATCACGCCGTGCCCGCGCACGGTGCACACCAAAATGAAGGCCCCGGGATCGGACTGACGGATCAGCTTGGGGGTGCGCTCCACCGAGTACGGCGTGGCGGTCATCAAGGACGCCTGCACGGGCCCGAATTCACTGATGCAGAGACGGGCCTGGAAACGGCTCTCCAGGTGCGGTTCGCAGTGCAGTTCGCAGGGGCCCCAGACTTTCGAGGTGACCTCGTGCCAGAAAGCGAATCGCTCCGCCACGGGCACTTCCGCGGTACTGATCACTTTCATGAACCCACCCGAACACGGTCGTGGCGGGGTTTCGGAACAGCATCACCCGAACACCTCCATGAACGCAACCCGCCGTTTCCGCCCCGTGGGCGGGGGTTGAAATGCGCATTTATCGAGATTTCGTGCCAGTTACTCCTAGGGGATGATTCGGGCCCAGACCCACTTGCCGCCGCAGGGGTCGCGCATCGCCCCGCACGCGGCGGACAGGGCTTGGACGATGTGCAGCCCCCACCCGCCGTTGTCGTCGAACGCCTCCTCGGACAGGTCGAGGCCGTCGAGGGTGAGCTCGGCCTTCGGCCGGGCTTCGGGGAGGTCGGAGGCTCCGTCCCACACGGCGACGATGACCCCGTGCGCGTCCCTGCTGACCTGGAGCCGCAGCTCCGCGTGCGGCGTCCGGTCCACCGCGTTCGTGACGAGTTCGGAGACGATCAGCAATGCGTCGTCGAGAACATGCGAATAGCCCCATTTGTGAAAGCGTGCCTCCGCCAGCGTCCGCGCCAGCCCCACCGCCGCCGCCGATCCCGCCAAGGAAATGATCAGATCCCCGGTCGCCGTCGTCATGCCCGCCTCACCCTCGTCCGAGTTTCGGATTTCATGTGACAAGGGTCACGGCGAGGTTCTATGTTCGGCTTGTAGCCGCCGTATCTGAATACAGGGAGGATGCAGTGCCGATCGTTCGCGAACCCCTCGATCCCAAGATCTCGATGTGGTACTTTCTCGCGTTCTACCTGCGATTCTGGCGCGAGAAGATGGGACTGTCGCTCACCCAGTGCGGAGAGATCATGGGAGTGACCCGGGGCTCTGTATCCAACTTCGAGGCGGGGCGGCGGCGTCCCCATGATGACCACATGCGAGCGTTGGACCGGCACTTCGGCACCGGGATGTTATTTCAACTCCTGCTCTGGTTCGCCAGAATGGCCCACGACCCCAACTGGGGACGGCAGCTCGTCAAGTACGAGCAGGAGGCGCACCTGATCAAGACCTACCACGGTCAGGTCATCCCGCTCGCGCTCCAGACCGACGAATACACCTGGGCCTACGTCCAGGTGGGCAATCGGAAGGACTTTGACTCGGAGATGGCCGAGCGCGTCGCCCGAAAGAAATCCTTCTTCAGCAGGGGGAGCGCCGTCGAGATGTGGGCCACGATCGATGAGAGCGTGCTGGCGCGCGAGGTTGGCGGCCCGGAGGTCATGAGAGCTCAGCTGGAGCACCTGCTCGCTATGGCTGAACTACCTCAGGTCAGCATCCGTATCATCCCCTTCGGCTCAGGGGCACACGTAGGGGTGGACGGGTCGCTGCAAGTCCTTAGCCTGGAGAGTCGTGACATCGCCTATTCGGGCGCTCAGAACGGCGGTCGCCTGATCGAAACACCTGGCGAGGTTCGTGAACTGTCGGTTATGTTCGATCGTATCGGCGCTAAGGCGGCGTCCGAGGCAGCGTCCCGCGAGATCATCTACCGGTACATGGAGCAGTTGCCATGATGACGAAGTGGCGCAAGAGTTCTCACAGTGGTGGAGCCAATGATCAGCACTGTGTTGAGCTGGGGCGGCTCGTGAATCAGGCGAAGATCGGCGTGCGTGACTCGAAGGACCCGGACGGCGGTCACGTGTCTATGACCGCAGCCCAGTTCGCTGGTCTGATTGCGGAGATCAAGCGGCGTTCAGGGTGGTGACCGAGCCTGTGTGACGGCCTCTGAGCCGCCATCAGCGGTGGGAGGGAACAGGGCCCGGCAGTGGGTGCCGGGCCCTGCGTGTTGGACGGCGCGTCCGTGGACGCGCCGCCCGGACAGCACCCCGCCGGCCGTGGTTCGACCGGTGGAGTCCTGCGGTTCGGTCGGGCGGCGTCGAGCCGCCCGACCGCCTGTGCTTCAGGCGTCACGAAACACCTTGTCCTCGCGGCGCTCGGCCTCTCAGTTGAGGCCGAACAACGCGGAGACTTGCCGCGCCAGCTTCTCCTCGGTGACCGTGGAGTCCACCTGGAGCCCGTGCAGGCCCAGATGCTCGACCTGGTCGGCGATCCGTTGGGTGAACATCGCGTCGCGCTGGAGGAGCTTCACCAGCGCCTGCGCCGGGTCACTGGTCTTGGCGATGAATCCCCACTCCAGGCCGCCGCGGTGCTCGAACACCGACGTGCGGAACTCTGGCGTGGGCAGCAGCCACACCGCCTGGTCCTTCCTTGCCAGCAGTGGCAGGACGAGGTCCGGCAGCAGCCGGAAGCCCTCGGCGATCACTGGCCGGTCGTCGGGAAGTTCCAGGAGATCCTTGACGATCTCGTCGAACCCCTCCCCCTGGTACCAGTGGAAGGTGTCGAGCATCGCCTGAGGGGTCCTGGTCACCCACCGCTGGTCCATGCTCATGGCAGCGAAGCCCCGCAGGTAGGGGGCCTGCTCCACGGGCATGCGACGGGCGTGGGCGGGCATGGTCGCGTCCGTGTCGTACAGGTACACCTCACCCTGGTCGGCGAGGCGCCGGGCGGTGGTCGTCTTCCCACCGCCGCTGCCGCCGCCGATCCAGAAGACGTGACGCAACCGCTCCCGCACCATGGCGAGGGGAGAGCTGGCGTCAGTGAAGTCGGTCTCCGCCGGATCGGCGTGAGTGGTGAGCGGCCTGGCGCCGCCGTTGTCATGCGGAGCGACCCTTGCGCTGTCCATGCGCTGCATAGGGTTGCCTCCCGGTGTGAGTTGGCTTTGCCCAGCTGTTGATCAGCCGGGCCTTTCCGCCGTGGACCCGAGTGGTCACGGCACATGATCATCATGATCCAGATAGAGGTGGTTTGTCTAACGCCTTTGCACTGCACGGGATCTGCCGCCGACGGCCTTCCGGAGCAGGGGCGCCCTGCTTTTCGATTCGCGGCGGACCCGGTAATCGTCCGTGGTAGGCAAACTCGTCTGTGACCTGCTGTTTTGGCGGGTGTCGGACAGATGACCTGCGAGAATGCGCGCGGTGGCGCGACGGTGCGGCCGGAGGGCGGCTTGCGATCCGCCTCTGATCGGCCTGTTAGTGGAACGTTCCGAGGCAAATAGTGACCCTCGAAATTTCTCCTCGCCTTCGAAATGACGGCGCCCTGCTGACGGAGGCGTCGAAGGAGTTTCGGCCTGTCGGATACCGCAGACAGACCGATGTCCACATGTGGCAGGCGATCCGGAAGGTCCACGGATATTGCGGAGGAGGATCCGCTGCGCGCCTCGGCCGGTCCAGAAGCCCGATCGCGCCCTCGGCATGTGCCGCCGGCCAATGTTGCCTCTCGGGACGGTGAGTCCAGAGTGGCCGAGCGAACCCTTCCGGACCAAATCACCCTAAGTGACACTTCAACTCCGGAGAGGCGCCGCGTCCGGCGGTGCGACCCCGGAAGCGCTCGGCCGTCTTCCCGCCGTCTGTGAGCCGCGCCGTTTGGCGGCGCGGTCGCGGGGAGCCCGGACGACCTTGAGGAGGAAGCTGTGCATCTGACCCCGCACGAGCAGGAGCGCCTGATGATCCATGTGGCCGCCGGCGTGGCGGCCGGGCGCCGGGCTCGTGGGCTCCGGCTGAACTATCCCGAAACGGTGGCGCTGCTGACCGCGCACGTGCTCGAAGGGGCCAGGGACGGCAGGACCGTCCGCGAACTGATGGCCTCGGGGCGGGGCGTGCTCACGCGCCGCGAGGTGATGCAGGGCGTGCCCGAGATGATCGAGATGATCCAGGTGGAGGCGACCTTCCCGGACGGCACGAAGCTGGTGACCATCACCGACCCCATCCCGGCGCGGCCCGACGTCACCGCGCCCGGGCAGGTCGCGCACCCCGAGCAGGCGGAGCCTGTGGGGATCAACGACGGGCTGCCGGTGACGAGGGTGGAGGTCCGCAACTCCGGCGACCGCGCGGTGCAGGTCGGCTCGCACTACCACTTCTACGAGGTGAACCCGGCGCTGGAGATCCGGCCGGTACCGGTGGCGGCGGAGGCGGAACCCGACCGGGAGTGCGCGTACGGCAAGCGCCTGAACATACCCGCGGGCAAGTCGCGGCGCTTCGAGACCGCCTGCCGGGTCGAGGTCGATCTGGTTCCGCTGCAGGGAGAGCGCAAGGTCATGGGGCTTCGCGGGATGGTCGGAGGCGAGCTGCGTGACTGAGCCCGAGGTGTGCCGTCCCCGGCTGGAGCGCGCGGAGTACGCCGACCTGTACGGGCCCACCGCGGGCGACCGGATCCGGCTCGCCGACACCGACCTGTGGATCGAGATCGACGAGGACTGGGCGGGCGGCCCGGGGCACAGCGGTGACGAGGTGGTGTTCGGCGGCGGCAAGGTGATCCGCGAGTCGATGGGCCAGTCCCGGGTGTCGCGCGCCGAGGGCGCCCCCGACACGGTGATCACCGGGGCGGTGGTCCTGGACCACTGGGGCGTCGTCAAGGCGGACGTCGCGCTGCGCGACGGTGACATCGTCGCCCTGGGCAAGGCGTACAACCCCGAGACCATGAACCGGCGCCACGACGGCCACGCGGTCGCCACCGACATCGTGATCGGCCCGGAGACCGAGATCATCGCCGGCAACGGCAAGATCCTCACCGCGGGCGGCGTGGACACCCACGTCCACTTCATCTGCCCCGAGCAGCTCGACGAGGCGCTCGGCTCGGGCGTGACGACGCTCATCGGCGGCGGTACGGGGCCCGCCGAGGGGAGCAAGGCCACCACCGTCACGTCGGGCTCCTGGCACATCACCTCCCTGCTGGAGGCGCTGGACGGCTCGGCCGTCAACATCGGGCTGCTCGGCCAGGGCGCGACGATGTCCGCGGACTCCATGCGGGACCAGCTCGGCGCGGGGGTCATCGGGTTCAAGGTGCACGAGGACTGGGGCGCCACCCCCGCCGTCATCGACGCCTGCCTGCGGGTCTGCGAGGAGTCGGGCGCGCAGCTGGCCATCCACGCCGACACCCTCAACGAGGCCGGTTCCCTGGAGAGCACGCTGGAGGCCATCGCGGGCCGCTGCATCCACGCCTTCCACGTGGAGGGAGCGGGCGGCGGACACGCCCCGGACATGATCGAGATGGCGTCCCGGCGCAACGTGCTGCCCGCGTCCACCAACCCCACCCGGCCGCTGACGGTCAACACCGTCACCGAGCACATCGACATGCTGATGGTCTGCCATCACCTCAACCCGAAGGTCACGGAGGACCTGGCCTTCGCCGAGTCGCGGATCCGGCCGTCGACGATGGCGGCCGAGGACGTCCTGCACGACATGGGCGCCATCTCCATCATGTCCTCCGACGCCCAGGCGATGGGGCGCATCGGCGAGATGGTCCTGCGGACCTGGCAGACCGCGCACGTGATGAAGCGGCAGCGTGGCCCGCTGGACGGCGACGGGGCCGCAGACAACCTGCGGGCCCGCCGCTACGTCGCCAAGTACACCATCAACCCCGCCGTCGCCCAGGGCATCGCCCACCGGGTCGGCTCGGTGGAGACCGGCAAGCTCGCCGACCTGGTCCTGTGGGAGCCGGCGTTCTTCGGCGTCAAGCCCTACCTGGTGATCAAGGGCGGGCAGATCGCCTGCGCGCAGGTCGGGGACGCCAACGCCGCCGTCCCGACCCCGCAGCCGGTGCTTCCCCGCCGCATGTTCGGCGCCCTCGGGCAGGCCCCGGGCGGCAACTCGGTCACCTTCGTCACCGAACGGTTCGCCGGAGGCGTGCCCGGCCTCCGCAAGCCCTTCGAGACCATCACCGGCACCCGGGGGCTGACCAAGGCCGACATGCGCGAGAACGACGCCCTCCCGCGCATCGAGGTCGACCCCGACAGCTTCACCGTGGTGATCGACGGCAGCGGGGGAGCGGCCGAGCAGGACGACCGGAGCCGGGACGTCAACGTGGAGGTCGGCGAGGACGCGGTCACGCCGGCCTACCGGACCGAACTGCCCATGGCCCAGCGGTACTTCCTGTTCTGACCGGTCCCCACCCCTTGGAGCCACGTTGAGCCCGGTGTCGCTTCTGATCCTCGGTGACGGACGTTTCCCCTCCGGAGGCCACGCGCACTCCGGAGGCGCCGAGGCCGCCGTCACCGCCGGACGCGTCCGCGACGCCGCGACCCTGGAGGACTTCTGCCGCGGGCGGCTGGCCACCGCCGGCCTGGTCGCGGCCTCGCTGGCCGCCGCCGCGGCGGCCGGACACGACCCGCTGGTCCTGGACGACGCCGCCGACGCCCGCACACCCGCCCCGGCGCTGCGCC
>NZ_JBEUPA010000148.1:0-21264 GCF_040492065.1 Actinomadura sp. NPDC000929
CGCCCGTCGGCCGCCGTCGCCGAAGCGGCCCTGGCCATGCTGGAGTCGGACCGCGACTACGTGGCGGTGACGGACGAGCACGGCGCCCTGGCCGGGGCCGGAGCGGCCTCGGTGTCCGCGGCGGCCTCCGCCGGAGCTTCGGCCGGAGCCTCGGACGGCGCCTCGGCGGGGGCCTCGGACGGAGCTTCGGCGGCGGCCTCGGCGGGAGCCTCGGTCTCGGCCGGGGCCTCCGCGGCGCCGTCGGCCTCGCCGGGCTTCAGCAGGTTGCGCTCCCACTCGGCCAGGGGCTCGCTGCCGGCGGCCGCCGCACCCTCCGCGGGCTTCTCGTCGCCACCGGGCGCGGCGCCCGCACGGGCGATGAGGCCGTCCGCGACGGAGTCGGCCACGACGCGGGTCAGCAGGCTGACGCTGCGGATGGCGTCGTCGTTGCCCGGGACCGGGTAGTCGACCTCGTCGGGGTCGCAGTTGGTGTCGAGGATGGCCACGACCGGGATGCCGAGCTTCTTGGCCTCGTTGACCGCGATGTGCTCCTTCTTGGTGTCCACGATCCAGATGGCGCTGGGAACCTTCGCCATGTCGCGGATACCGCCGAGGGTGCGCTCCAGCTTGTCCTTCTCGCGGCGCAGGCCGAGGAGCTCCTTCTTGGTCATGCCGGAACCGGCCACGTCGTCGTAGTTGATCTCCTCCAGCTCCTTGAGCCGGGTGAGCCGCTTGTGGACGGTGGAGAAGTTCGTGAGCATGCCGCCCAGCCAGCGCTGGTTGACGTAGGGCATGCCGACCCGGGTCGCCTGCTCGGCGATGGACTCCTGGGCCTGCTTCTTGGTGCCGACGAACAGGATCGTCCCGCCGTGGGCGACCGTGGCCTTGACGAACTCGAACGCGCGGTCGATGTAGGACAGCGACTGCTGCAGGTCGATGATGTAGATGCCGTTGCGCTCGGTGAGGATGAAGCGCTTCATCTTCGGGTTCCACCGGCGGGTCTGGTGGCCGAAGTGGACGCCGCTCTCGAGGAGCTGCCGCATGGTGACGACGGGTGCCATTGCCCGTGTTCTCCTTCTCTGACCCTGTCGGGCCACATTTGGTTGTCTGCCTGCGCCCGGGTGCTGCCCCACCGTCGCCGAGGCGACGGACCGAGGGACTGCGCCCCACCAGTTCGCGGTGGCATGCGGACGCGTGAAATCAGCCGCCGGGATACCTCCAGGCGGCTGTGACCCGTTGCCGAGTCTGGGTCCGTTCCGCTCTGGGAGCGGCTTCTCGCCGCCCGCCCTGGAGCGGAACGACGACGGCCTGGCCCTGACCGGTGCCCTCTCGGACACACCTACAGATTATCAGGGCGCGAAGGTGGCCGGGCCTCATCGATTCCCGCGGTTATCCACAGTTGGCGAACCCCGTCGACGAGCGGTGGCGTCGCCGGGCAGGGTTCGGTCCATGACCGTGTTCTCGCTGCTCCTCACGTGCATGATCGCCATCGGGTCGCCCGGCCTGGACGCCTGGCGGTGGCCTTTAGGCCCGCCGGCCCCACGGGTGGTGCGCGCCTTCTCGCCCCCAGCAGTCCCATGGGGCGCGGGCCACCGCGGCGTCGATCTCGCGGCGCGTCCGGGGCAGGCCGTCTACGCCGCCGGGCCCGGTCGCGTCGCGTACGCCGACGATCTGGCGGGCCGAGGCGTCGTGACGATCGACCACGGCGTCCTGCGGACCACGTACCTGCCCGTCCGGCCCAGCGTCCGCACCGGTCGCCGCGTCACGTCCGGCACGCGGATCGGCGTCCTGGAGCGGGGGATGCTCCACTGCCCCGTGACGTGCCTGCACTGGGGTCTGCGCCGTGGTGCCCTGTACCTGAATCCGCTCAACCTCGTCCAGCGCCAGGTACGTCTCCTGCCTCTCTGGCGACCGCCCACACCGACGGCGGCGCCCCCTCCCCTTGCTTCGCCGTCTCCGCAGCCCAGAATGGCCCTGCGCGACGCTGCCACAGCCACGGGCGGAGCACTTTCGGGCATGCTTCTGTCCCTCGCCCTGGCCTTCGTCTGGCGTCGGACCCGCCTCCGCTTCCGACTGCACCGGCGCCGCCGTCAGCCGCCGGGCGTCATCAACCTTTCCCAGGAACGCCACCTACGCCGCGCTCCCTGACCGATCCCGTCCCGCCGCCCGGCTCCCCCGAGCCGGGCGCCCAGCTGCCCAGCCCAGGACGATCGACAACTCACAGCAATAACGCGCTCCACGCTCCGTCGGAGATGCCCCACCAGTCCCCCCGCCTTCCGGCTCCACGCGTTCCGGATGGTCAGGCTCCCCTACGTAAGACGGGCGAAGAGTCACAGGATCGGCGCAGCACACGCTTTTCCGGAGGTACTGCACCAGCGCTTCCCCGGCCGCCGACTCTCCAAAGGGTGACGCAAGCCGTGCCGCGTTGGTGGAAGGGCCGCGCAGAGCGAGGCGGCGTGCGCTGCATGGGCACGCCGGCGCAGCCAGGCGGCGAGCGCCGCCGGGCAGGGGCCTGCTCGCCCCGTCCAGCTCCCGGGCTCGCCCGGAACTGGCCGGTGGCGCTATCGTCGGCCCGTTCCGGGCGGCGGCGCGCTAGGCGGCCCGCAGGTAAATGGTCCTGCTCCGGTGGGAGCCGGTCCGGGCTCGGGCAGCTCGTAGGACGCAGTGCGCCGCCTGCTCTTGTTGCTAGTCGGAGCGGGAGCCGCGGGGGTGGGCTTGGCGGTGGACTTGCTTCAGGCGTTCGGCTGATACGTGCGTGTAGATCTGGGTCGTCTGCAAGGACGCGTGACCGAGGATCTCTTGCACGCTGCGCAGATCGGCGCCGCCTTCGAGAAGGTGGGTGGCGGCCGAGTGCCGTAGGCCGTGCGGAGCGAGGTCGGGAATCTGCCCTACCTCGGAGATCCGCGTGTGGACGATTCGCCGGGCGCTCGTGGGATGCAAGCGGCCTCCGCGTGCCCCAAGGAAGAGGGCGGGGCCGCTGTTCTGGGTCACGAGCTCCGGTCGTCCGGCGCGTAGCCAATCCTGAACGGCGCGGACGGCGGGCTCTCCTAGAGGAACCGTGCGCTCACGTCCGCCTTTACCCAGCACTCGAACGGTCCTGCGCCCGGTGTCCAGGTCGTCGACATCGAGCCCGCACAGTTCGCTCACACGGACTCCCGTGCCATAGAGAACCTCTAGGACGGCCAGGTCACGAAGCCCCATGGGCCCTTCGGCATCCACTGTGTCCAGAAGATGCGCCGCATCGTCCTGGGTGAGGACGGTAGGCAGATCACGCCGTCGTTTAGGCGTGCCCAGCAGCAAACCGGGGTCGTTTTCAAGAAGCCGCCGGCGGTGCAGATGGCGGGTGAACGCGCGTACTGCCGCCGTCCGTCGGGCCAGGGTCGCCCGGGATCGGCCAAGCGCATGCTGACGGGCGAGCCATGCCCGCAGCACCGAGACATCAAGTTCGGTCGGCTCCGTCAGGCCGGCAAGGGCGGCGTAAGCGCAGAAGTCCGCGAGATCCCCGAGATAAGCCCGCAGGGTATGGGGCGAGACGTCCCGCTCGGAGCGCAGGTGACGGCCGAACTCGGCGACGGCGTCCTCCAGCGCGTTGGTCACAGGCGTCACGCTGCGGCAAGGCCCCGTCCGAAGCAAGCACCGAACCCCGGTTTCGAGCGAATCACCCGGAAGCTCCCCCGCGTTATCCACAGAACGTCATTCTCTGACTACGTTCCGCAAGACTCCGGCACTGTCGAAGTCCGGAGGTGAGGCCCATGACTGCCCACATCAACCTCGGCCGCCGCGGCGAGGACGCCGCCGTCCGGTACCTGACCGGACTCGGCTGGACGATCCTCGACCGCAACTGGCGGTGCCCCGAAGGGGAACTGGACATCATCGCCCATGACGGGCGGCGGCACGTCGTGTGCGAGGTGAAGACCCGCCGGTCGGCCCGCTTCGGTGATCCCTTCGACGCGATCACCGTCGACAAGGCCGCCCGGTTACGGCGGCTGGCCTGGCGGTGGGCCGCAGCGCACGGCGTCAGCGGCGCCCCCATGCGGGTGGACGCGCTCGGCCTGATCGGCGACGGCGACGACTTCGCGATCGATCATCTGAAGGAGGTGTGCTAGATGACGCTGGCCAGAACGCGCTCGGTCTCCCTCGTCGGCGTGGACGGGTTCGTCGTGGACGTCGAGGCGGCCATCACCAGCGGTGTCCCGGGCCTGCACCTCGTCGGCCTCCCGGACACGGCCCTCAGCGAGGCCCGCGACCGCGTCAGGGCGGCGATCTTCAACTCCGGCGAGGACTGGCCCAACCGCCACGTCACCGTCTCGCTGTTCCCGGCGAGCATGCCGAAGAAAGGAGCGACCTTCGATCTGGCCATCGCGATAGCGCTACTCGGGGCGGCCGAGGTGGTCCCTCCGCGCAGCTGCGCGGAGATGGTGCTGATCGGCGAGCTGGGCCTGGACGGGCGCGTACGCCCCGCCCAAGGCGTTCTGCCCGCGGTGCTGGCCGCCGTGAACGGCGGGTACCGCACGGTCGTCGTGCCGCGCGCCAACGCCGAGGAGGCCGAACTCGTCCCTGACACGAAGGTGGTGCCCGCGAGCACGCTCCGCGGGCTGCTGTGCTTACTGCGCGACGAGCCACCGCCTTTCGAGGAGGAAGAGGAGGACTCCCCCTCACCTCCCAAAGGCTTCGGCCTTCGGCAACAGGACATCCCGCCCGATCTGGATCTGGCCGATGTCCGGGGTCAGGCCGAGGCCCGCCGCGCCCTGGAGATCAGCGCCGCGGGAGGGCACCACCTGTTCTTCGCCGGCCCGCCGGGCTGCGGGAAGACGATGCTCGCGGAGCGGCTCCCGACGCTGATGCCGCCCCTCGAACCGGAGGTCGCCCTGGAGGTCACCGCGATCCACTCCGTCGCCGGGACCCTCCGGCCAGGCCAGCCCTTGATCACGCAACCCCCGTTCTACGCACCGCACCACACGGCCTCCCGAGCCTCGATGGTCGGCGGAGGCTCGGGCCGCGTGCTCCAACCGGGCGCGGTCTCCCTGGCCCACCGAGGAATCCTCTTTCTGGACGAGGCGCCGGAGTTCATCGCCGGGACACTCGACGCCCTGCGGCAACCGCTCGAAGAAGGCGAGGTGCGAATCAGCCGCATCGAGGGCATCGCACACTTCCCCGCCCGGTTCACCCTCGTCCTCGCGGCGAATCCGTGCCCGTGCGCCGCGGCGAAACAGATCGACTGCTCCTGCGCCCCAGGGCTCCGCCGCAAGTACGCCAGCCGCGTGTCCGGCCCGCTGCTCGACCGCATCGACCTCAAACTGGAGCTCACCCCGGCCAGCCGCGCCGAACTCCGCTACGACCTGGAGTTCGCCGAGTCGAGCAAGGTGGTGGCCGAACGGGTCATGCTGGCCCGCGAACGGACGATGAGACGCCTGGCCGGCACCCCATGGCGGTCCAACTCCGAGGTCCCCGGCCCGGAACTGCGCCGCCGCTTCACGCCACCTCAGGAGGCGATGCACGGCGCCGACGAAGCCCTCCAACGCGGCACGCTCAGCGCACGCGGCCTCGACCGGATCCTCCGGGTGGCCTGGACCATCGCCGACCTGGCAGGCCACGACGAGCCCGGGCCGGACGACGTCGGCGGCGCGCTCACCCTCTGGTCCGCGGGGCGCCAATGAGCGACGAGCGAACCGCCCGCGCCACCCTGACCGCGGTCGCGGAACCCGGCGACGACTTCCTCAACCGGATGATCGACCACTGCGGCCCCGAGGGCGCGCTGGAGGCCATCCGGACCACCCGGCTCCCCCAGGGCATGTCAGCCACCCCTCAGGAGGTCCGGCGTCTGGACAACTGGCGGATCCGGCTCATCGCAGCGGAGCCCGATCAGGACATGGCCGTCTGCGCACGGTTCCGCGGCCGCCTCATCTGCCCGGGAGACCCCGAATGGCCGACGACCCTCGACGATCTCGGCGCCGGCCGCCCGTACGCCCTGTGGCTGCACGGCCCCGGCGACCTGCGGTACAGCTGCCTGCGTTCGGTCGCCATCGTCGGTTCCCGCGCCGCGTCCCCCTACGGGCTGCGCGCCGCCGCCGACTTCGCCTCCGAACTCGCCGACCAGGGCTGGTCGGTGATCTCCGGCGGCGCCCTCGGCATCGACGCGGCGGCCCACCGCGGCTCCCTGGCCGCCGACGGCCCGACCGTCGCGGTCCTGGCGAACGGCGTGGACGTCCCCTACCCGGCGTCCAACGAGGGGCTCTTCGCCGAGATGGCGCGGCGCTCTCTTCTCGTGAGCGAGTCGCCGCCGGGCACCCACCCGCACCGCCTCCGCTTCCTCGTCCGCAACCGGGTGATCGCGGCCCTCTCCAGGGGCACGGTCGTCGTCGAGGCGGAGGCGCGCAGCGGTGCCCTCAACACGGCCGGCTGGGCGGCCAAGCTCGGCCGTGTGGTCATGGCGGTGCCGGGCCCGATCACCTCTCGCTCCTCGATCGGCTGCCACCGTCTTCTGCGTGAGGAGGGCGCCACCCTCGTGACCCGCCCCGAGGAGATCGTGGAGGCCGTCGGCCGCATCGGCACCGACCTGGCCCCGCCGCCGGCCACCCCCGTCCTGCCTCGCGACCGTCTGGAACGGGTCACCCGCTCCGTTCTGGAGGCGTTTCCAGCCCGCGGCGCGGCCGGACCCGCCCAACTCGCCGTCAAGGCGGGTGTTGACCTGAACACCGTCAACGCCAAGCTCGGCCTGCTCGCCGCAGGCGGATTCATCGAGCGCACGTCCGCCGGCTGGCGCCTGACGAAGTCCGGCAGGTCGAACAGCCCCCCACCTACACAGGCGGTCGACCCTCCCGACCTCCCCCGCATCGGAAACGACCATCCACTGGAGCCCCGATGACTCTGACCTCCGGCCGCGTTGCCTCCACCCTTCAGCGAAGACCAAATCCCCTGAAGCGCGTCCCGCGCCGCGCCTCAGCGAAAGGCACAAAGCGCCTGCACGGCGACAAGGGCGTGGTGGTGCGGTCCCCCGCCAGCGTGCTCCCGACGGTCACCGGCGACGCCGAGTCGGGCAACAGGCGGACTGCAACTCCGGCTCCTCACCAACCGGCCGCCGCAGTGCCCGGGGTGCCTGAGGTGTCAGCGCTGTCGACGACCCTGGCGGCCTCGCCGGCGGCGGCGGTGACGACGGCTCGCCAGCATCGACAGCCTCGGCAGTGTCGGCGCTGTCGACGGCCTCGGCGGTATCGACGGTCTCGGTGGTATCGGCGACCTCGGTGATGTCGACGACCTCGGTGATGCGACGACCTCGGTGATGCGACGACCTCGGTGATGCGACGACCTCGACGGTGTCGGCGACCTCGGCGGCCTCGCCGGTGGCGGCGGTATCGACGGCCTCGCCAGCCTCGGCAGTGTCGGCGCTGCCGACGGCCTCGGCGGTATCGACGGTCTCGGTGATGTCGACGACCTCGGTGATGCGACGACCTCGACGGTGTCGGCGACTTCGGCGATGCCGGCGACCTCGGCGGCCTCGCCGGTGGCGGCGGTATCGGCGGCCTCGCCAGCATCGACAGCCTCGGCAGTGTCGGCAGTGTCGGCAGTGTCGGCAGTGTCGGCAGCCTCGGCAGTATCGACAGCCTCGGCGACCTCGGTGATGTCGACGACCTCGGCGGCCTCGGCGGTGGCGGCGGTGGCGGCGGCCTCGGCGGTGGCGGCGGTGGCGGCGGCCTCGGCGGTGGCGGCGGTGGCGGCGGCCTCGGCGGTGGCGGCGGTGGCGGCGGCCTCGGCGGTGGCGGCGGTGGCGGACGGCGACTGTGTCTGGGGCGGCTTCGCTTGGCGGAAGGGGTGCTTGCGCGGCTTGTTATGCCAGGGCGGCCAGGCGACGGCTTTTCGTGGGTCAAGACCCGCCGGGGGTCGGCCGTTCCCACTCGCGGCGATGTTTCCGAGAGGGGTCGGCGATCGCACGGTGAGGCGTCGACCTGGGTGGATGAGGGCGTCCTCTTGCTCCAGCGATCACCAACTCAGCGGAAGCGGTCGTGCTTGTGGGTGGCTACTGCTCGGCGGGGAGTTCGAACTCGCTCTTCGCCAACTCCTCGACGTTGACGTCCTTGAACGTCACGACTCGAACGTTCTTGACGAAGCGGGCCGGGCGGTACATGTCCCAGACCCACGCGTCCTGCATGGTGACCTCGAAGAAGACCTCGCCGTTGTCGACGCTGCGCACCTGGAGGTCGACCGAGTTCGTGAGGTAGAACCGCCGCTCGGTCTCGACGACGTAGCTGAACAGCCCGAGGACGTCGCGGTACTCGCGATAGAGCTGCAACTCCATCTCGGTCTCGTACTTCTCGAGATCCTCCGCGCTCACGCTCGTGCCCCTTCCGTGCGGTCCTCATCGGGGAGCTCCCCCTCGGTCTCCTCCTCCAGGACCACCTCTCCATTGTTGCGCAAGGCACGCCCGACATTGACGTAGGAGAAACGATGCTCAGGACACGGACCGTGCACTTCCAGCGCCCTGCCGTGCGCACGGGTCACGTAGCCCTTGTGAACGTCGAAGCCGTACTCGGGATAACGCTCATGGAGCTCCACCATGATCCGGTCCCTGGTGACCTTCGCGATGATGGAGGCCGCCGCGACGCAGGCCGCGACCTGGTCGCCTTTGATCATGGGGAGGCCGGGCACGTCCAGCCCCGGCACCGCGAATCCGTCGCTGATCACGTAGGCGGGCCGCTTGTCGAGGGCGGCCAGCGCCCGCCGCATCCCGGTGATGTTGCACCGGTGCAGGCCCAACCGGTCGATGTCATGGCACGGGATGACGATCGCGCTCCACGCGTACGCACGCTCGGTGATCTCCGCGTACAGCCGCTCCCGGCGCGCCGGTGTGAGCAGCTTGGAATCCGTGAGGCCGTCGATCTTCCCTCGTCCGCCCTGGAGGATCACCGCGCCGACGACCATCGGCCCCGCGCAGGCCCCCCGACCCGCCTCGTCGACGCCGGCGACAGGGCTGAAGCCCGCGTGGGCGAGAGCCCGCTCGTACGCGAACAGTCCTGCGTCCCGGCGCGGCGTGAAGCGGAGTGGACGACCGTTCATGCTCCGCAGCGTACGTCCCACCGAGCCCCGGCCGCTCCCCGAACGCCACGCTTACTGCCGTATGCCGCACCACACCGGAAACCACCCAAGTCAGAGAGCAGCCCCCGCGTTCTCTCCGCCCCAATGGCGCACCATCCCCACCCGGTCAGGCTGAGGGACATGGGCGGCAAAGGGCCCGGCAGCCTGAAGGGGTGTTGGCCCAGCCACCGCAGCATCGCCATCAGCGGCCCCGACCGGCTTGAGCGGTCAGGGGGTGATTGATGCCGGGGTTTTGTCAGGTTTTGTAGTGGTGGCGGCGTCTGAGGTAGGCGAGAGGCAGGGAGCAGAGGATGCCCAGGGCGTAGGGGGCAGCAGGGAGAGCGGCTGCGCCGGCCTTTTCCAGGGCGGGTTGCTTGAAGGTGGCCGGGATCGGCAGGGTGCCCAGGCGGTCCAGAGGCCAGACGATGACGAAGGCGCGGCCGATGACGCGGTCGATCGGGATGGTGCCGCCGCCCGGGTCACCGCGGTGGGAGCGCGAGTCGTAGGACAGTTCGCGGTGGTCGCCCATCACCCAGAGCTGACCCGGCTTCACAGTGACGTCGAAGGGGTCGTTGGAGGGCTTGTTCTGCTCATGGGTGATCGGGTCGGTGAAGATGTAGGACTTCTCGTCCAGGGGGACCCCGTTGACGGTGACGCGGCCTTGCGCGTCGCAGCACTTGACGTGGTCGCCGGGGATGCCGATGACGCGCTTGATGTAGTCCTTCTCGTTGGGCGCGACGCCGAAGGCGGTGCCGACGGCGCGCAGGGCCTTGGAGACGGGATTGCTGGGCTCGTTGACCTGGACCTCGGGGTCCCAGGAGTCGAGGCCGTTGAAGACGATGACGTCACCGCGGGCGATGTCCCGGGTGTGGTAGACGATCTTGTTGACCAGGACGCGGTCGCCGACCTGGAGGGTGTTCTCCATGGAGCCGGACGGGATGTAGAACGCCTGGACCGCGAACGCCTTGATGACGAGGGCCAGCACGACGGCGACCACGATGAGGACGGGAAGCTCTTTCCAGAAGGAGCCCTGCTTCTTCTTTCGCTTGCCGTCTTCTTCGGAGTCGTCGGCCGTTTCATCGGCCGAGTCCACGGGCTCCTTCTCTTCGGGCACCGCGCCCTCGGCTTCGGATCGCACGTCTCTCCGATCGTCCTCGTCAGTCATCAGAGCGAAAGCCTAGCGGCGCGATGCCCATGGGACGCCGCGCGTGGGCGTGTCGCCGACGGCCAAGCCGATCATCTCCGTCCAGAACGGGCAACGCCCCGGGCACCGTCGCCGGTTCCCGGGGCATCGTGGTCCATCGGCTCAGTGCTCGCGCTTCTCCTTGATGCGCGCGGCCTTGCCGCGCAGGTTGCGCAGGTAGTAGAGCTTGGCGCGGCGCACGTCGCCGCGGGTGACGACCTCGATCTTGTCGATCGAGGGGCTGTTCAGCGGGAACGTCCGCTCGACGCCGACGCTGTAGCTGACCTTCCGGACGGTGAAGGTCTCGCGGGCGCCGCCGCCCTGCCGCCGGATCACCACGCCCTGGAAGACCTGGATTCGGCTCCGGTTGCCCTCCGTGACGCGCACGTGCACCTTCAGCGTGTCGCCCGGACGGAAGTCCGGGACGTCGGCGCGCATCGCGGCCTTCTCGATCTCCTGGATCAGGGTGTGCATCGCAGCGGTTCCTCGTGGTCGAACGCGGGCGTCGAGAGGCCCCGGTGGGTCTTTCGTGGGGGCGTCGCGCCGCGGAAAGTGGTCTTGGGGTGCCGTGCGGTATGGACGCACGGACGCCTTAGTCTGCCATATCTTCGCCGTCAACCGGAAAACCGGCCTCGCGCAGCACGGCGCGGTCGTGCTTGTCGAGAGCCTCCGGCGCGAGGCGGGAGAGCAGTTCGGGGCGGTGGCGGGCCGTCCGGCGCAGCGCCTCGTCGCGCCGCCAGCGGGCGATCGCACCATGATGCCCCGAGAGAAGAATGTCCGGAACAGGCCGCTCCCGCCAGACGGGGGGCTTGGTGTAGACGGGCCCTTCGAGGAGCGACTCCATCGCTCCTGGGGCGAAGGAGTCGTCGGCGACGGAGTCGGCGTTGCCGAGGACACCGGGCAGAAGGCGGCCGATCGCCTCCACCATGACGAGGACGGCGACCTCCCCGCCGGCGAGGACGAAGTCGCCGAGGCTGACCTCGTCCACCGGCATGCGAGTGCGTGCCTCCTCGGAGACCCGGGAGTCGATGCCCTCATAGCGGCCGCAGGCGAAGATCAGCCACGGTTCCGCCGCGTACCGCACCGCGTCCGCCTGCGTGAACGGCCGCCCGCTCGGCGTCGGAATGATCAGCCGCGGCACCGCCCCGGCGGCGGCGGACGTCTCGGCTTCCGGCCCACCGGCCGATTCCAGACCGGGCGCGGGAGGCGCGCCCGTTCCGGCGATGCCTGGCGAACCCGTTCTGGACGCGCTGAGTGAGCCCGCCTCCGGCTTCGCTGACGGGTCCGTCGCGGAAGCGCGAGCGGTTTCAGCCCTGTACGCGCCGGGCTGCGGCTCCAATGCGTCCGGGGAAGCCGGTTCGGACGCTCCCGGCTGGCCTGGAGCGAGTCGGCCTCTTGTGGACGGGTCTCCCCCGCCGTGCGAACCGGCGTCGGTCGCACCGCTGGAAGATGTCGCGCTGGAGGCGTTTCCTGGCCCACCCGGGGGCGTCTCGCCCAACATGGGTGGAGTGGAAGGGCCACCGCCGGCCAGCCTGGGCGCGGTCGTCCCGGGCAGGGCGCCCGAAACGCGGGGCACCAGGGCGTCGAGGGCCTCGCCCCAGGGGTCGGGCTTCATGACCATGCCGGGACCGCCGCCGTAGGGGGTGTCGTCGACGGTGCGGTGCCGGTCGTGAGTCCATTCGCGCAGGTCGTGGACGCGGACGTCCAGCAGACCGGCGCGCCGGGCCTTGCCCAGGAGGGAGATGTCCAGGGGGGCGAAGTACTCGGGGAAGATCGTGACTATGTCGAGTCTCATGATTCGTCGAGCAGTCCGGGGGGCGGATCGATGACGAGCCGCCCCCCGGGAACGTCCACCTCGGGGACGAGCGCGGCCACGAACGGGACCAGCTTCTCGCCCCCGGCCCCGCGTACGACCAGGAGATCCTGGCCGTGGTGCAGGACGTCCGCGACCTGGCCGACCTCGGTCCCGTCCGTGGTGACCACGGCGAGTCCGAGTAGTTCCTGGTCGTGGAAGTCGTCCGGGTCGGCGGACGTGGTGATGTCACCGGGGTCGACGACGAGCCACGTGCCGCGCAGTTCCTCCGCGGCGTCGCGGTCGCCGACCCCGGCGAAGCGCACGAGCAGGCGTCCCGAATGCCAGCGTTTCCGCTCGATGGTGAGCGGACCGACGGTGACGGGGTCGGTGGCGATCGCCGTGCCCGGGGCGAACCGGGACTCCGGCTCGTCCGTGCGGACGTCGACGGCGACCTCACCGCGAATCCCGTGCGGCCGTCCGATCCGTCCCACCACGAGCGGTTCGCTCATCGGGACACCACTCAGCGGACCTCGTTGACGTCGAGCAGGTCGACACGCACGTAACGGCCTCCGGAGAGGGCGCTGATCACCGTGCGAAGGGCCTTGGCGGTGCGACCGCTTCGGCCGATGACCTTCCCGAGGTCCTCGGGGTGCACGCGCACCTCCAGGACCCGGCCGCCCCTGATCCTGCGGGCGCGAACCCGGACGTCGTCCGGGTTCTCGACGATCCCGCGGACCAGGTGCTCGAGCGCTTCTTCGAGCACGTCAGCCCTCGCTCTTGGCTTCGTCGGTCTCGGTGGCCTTCGCCTCGGTCTTCTTCGGCTCGGCCTTCTTCTTGCCGCGGGTCGCGGTGCCGGCGGCCTCGTCGTCGCCCAGGGACTCCTTGACGGCGGCCTCGAACGCGGCCTTCTTGTCGGCCTTCGGCTCGGCGACCTTGAGGGTGCCCTCGGCGCCCGGCTCGCCCTTGAACTTCTGCCAGTCGCCGGTGATCTTCAGCAGGTTGAGCACGGGCTCGGTCGGCTGCGCGCCGACACCCAGCCAGTACTGCGCACGCTCAGAGTCGATCTTGATGAGCGAGGGCTCCTGCTTGGGCTGGTAGAGCCCGATCTCCTCGATGGCCCGCCCGTCCCGCTTGGTGCGGGCGTCGGCGACGACGATCCGGTACTGCGGGTTCCGGATCTTCCCCAGACGCTTGAGCTTGATCTTGACTGCCACGGGTGTGGTGTACTCCAACTTCATCACTGGATGGGCGGGCCCGCGCCAGGTGGGGAACACCGGCTCACGGCCGCCCGATGGACTCCGGCCGCGCAGGACGAGAGAGGGCGCCTCGCGATTCCGGGTTTCCAGCCTGTCATTCTGCCAGACGTTCGCCGCGAAAGCGCAATCGCGCCGCCCGGGTGTCGCCCCTTCGCCTCGAGGCCCAGACCACCCGCAAGCCACACCCCTCCTCAACGCCCCCGCGCGCCCCGCCAGGTGACCGACTCCGGACGCCGCACATCAACGCGTCCACCGCCGCCAAGCAGGTAAGCCGCAGTTGCGAGCCCGCGCACCAGGAAAGCGCCCCTGGTCAGACCCCCAAGGAGGGCCACTGAGCGAGAGCCACGCTCCCGACAAGTGCCCCGGGCCAGGCCAGGCCCCAGAAGGAGCGGCCCAGGCCAGGCCCCCAAAAGAACGTCTCCGGTCAGGACCTCAGAAAAGGCCCTGGCGCGAGAGCCGCGCACCAAGACAAGCCACCCCCAGGCCAGACCCTCAGAAGAGCGCCGCTGGCCAGGCGTCAGAAAGACCGCCGCGCGAGAGCCGCGTACCCGACAAGCACCCCCAGGCCGAGCCCCCAGAAGAGCACCCCTGACCAGACCCCCCACAAAGGCCGCCGCGCGAAAGTCGCGCACCAGGACAAGCCCCCTGGTCAGGGTCCCAAGGAGGGCCGCTGAGCGGGAGCCACGCTCCCGACAAGTACCCCGGGCCAGGCTCCCGGAAGGAGCGTCCCAGGCCAAGCCCCCCAGAAGAATGTCTCTGGTCAGGCGCTCAGGAACGGCCGCTGCGCGAGAGGCGCGCAGCGGGACGAACACCCCAGGCCGGGCTCCAGGAAGGTCGGTGTGGGAGAGACGGGCATTGGGAGGAGCGTCCCTGGCTAGGTTCCGGGAGTTCCGGGGTGCGTTCGTTGGTAGATCTTTGTTTCATCTTGTGGGCGACCACGCTGCAAATATCCACGCGTCACGGTTCTTGTGCGGCAAATCAGCCGGGAGCTGGTCCGTGGGGTGTGGGCGGGTCTGGGTGGCGTGGGCCGGGCGTGCGGCTTGGGCGTCAGCCTCTTTGGCTTGGCGTGGCGGCGGAGGCTTGATGGCCCCGCCGCGGGGGTTGGGGTCTGCGGCGGGGCCTTCGGGGACGGGCTACTTCTTTTTGCGGCTCTGGAGCTTGTTCAGGTCGGGCATCTGGAAGCCGGGCGGGAGCTGGCCGCCGCCCAGGCCGGGCGGGAGCTGGCCGCCGCCGAGGCCGGGCGGGAGGCCCTTCGGCATGCCCTCGGCCGCGGGGGCCTGCTCCTGGGAGGGCTTGCCCGCGGCGCGCTTGCGGGGGTCGCCGCTGCGCTGCTTGCCCTTCTTGTTCTTGGCCGCCTTCGCCGCCTTGGCCGCCTTGCGGCGGCCGCCGGGCATGCCGGGCAGGCCCATGCCGCCGGCCATCTGGCGCATCATCTTCTGCGCGTCGAAGAACCGGGTGACCAGACTGCTGACCTCGCCGACGCCGACGCCGGAGCCCTTGGCGATGCGGGCCCGCCGCGAGCCGTTGATGATCTTCGGCTGGGCGCGCTCCTGCGGGGTCATCGAGCGGATGATCGCGGCGATGCGGTCCAGGTCCCGGTCGTCGATCTGGCTGATCTGGTCGCGGACCTGGCCCATGCCCGGCATCATCCCGAGCAGGTTCCCGATCGGGCCGAGCTTGCGGATCATCATCATCTGCTCGAGGAAGTCCTCGAGCGTGAAGTCCTCGCCCGAGGCGAACTTGCTGGACATCTTCTCGGCCTGCTCGGCGTCGAACGCCTGCTCGGCCTGCTCGATCAGGGTGAGGATGTCGCCCATGTCGAGGATCCGGCCCGCCATGCGGTCCGGGTGGAAGACGCTGAAGTCCTCGAGCTTCTCGCCCGTGGAGGCGAACATGATGGGGCGTCCGGTGATGTGCCGGACGGACAGGGCCGCGCCGCCGCGCGCGTCGCCGTCGAGCTTGGTGAGGACGACGCCGTCGAAGCCGACGCCGTCCATGAAGGCCTGGGCGGTGTTGACCGCGTCCTGGCCGACCATGGCGTCGACGACGAACAGGATGTCGTCGGGCTGGACGGCGTCGCGGATGTCGATGGCCTGCTGCATCATCTCGGCGTCGATGCCGAGGCGGCCGGCGGTGTCGATGACGACGACGTCGTGCTGGGCGTGCCGGGCCTGGTCGATCGAGCGGCGCGCCACGTCGACCGGGTCGCCGACGCCGCTGCCGGGCTCGGGCGCGAACACCGGGACCCCGGCCCGCTCGCCGACGACCTGGAGCTGCTGGACGGCGTTGGGACGCTGGAGGTCGGCCGCCACCAGCATCGGCGTGTGGCCCTCCTGCTTCAGCCAGCGGGCCAGCTTGCCGGCGAGGGTGGTCTTGCCGGCGCCCTGCAGGCCCGCGAGCATGATCACGGTCGGCGGGGTCTTGGCCAGCCGGATCCGCCGGGTCTCGCCACCGAGGATGGTGATGAGCTCCTCGTTGACGATCTTGACGACCTGCTGCGCCGGGTTCAGCGCCTGCGAGACCTCCGAGCCCTGCGCCCGCTCCTTGATCTGCGCGATGAAGTCCTTGACCACGGGGAGCGCGACGTCGGCCTCGAGGAGCGCGATCCGGATCTCGCGGGCCGTCGCGTTGATGTCGGCCTCGGAGAGCCGGCCCTTGCTGCGCAGCGACGAGAAGACCGTCGTCAACCGGTCGGAGAGCGTCTCGAACACGTGTCTGGACCGTCCTTGGAAAGCTTCTGGGATCGCCTATCAGCGTATCGGGTCACCGGGCGAGCCCTGCCCCCTCCGGAAACCCCTTCAGTGGAGGGTTCTCAGAACCCGGGCCCGGACGGCCGCCAGAGCGTCGGGATCGTCGAGCGGGCGGCTCTGGTCGTCGACCACGTAGAAGACGTCCACGGCCTCGGCGCCGAGGGTGTCGACCTGGGCCGCGCGGACCTGCAGGCCGCAGGATCCGAGCGCCTGCCCGACGCGCCACAGCAGTCCGGGGCGGTCGTGCGCCCGGACCTCGACGACGGTGGCGGTCCGCGACGCGTCGTCCACGATCATGACGCGCGGGGGCGGCACCGTGACGCCGGGCCGGATCCGGACCGACCGCGCCCGCCGTTCGAGGCGCTCGGCCACGTCGAGGCGCCCGGCGAGCATCCTGCGCAGGTCCGCCTCCAGGCCGGCCGGGTCCGGCGGGGTCCCGTACTCGGGGACGGCCGTGAAGTCCAGCACCGCCGTCTGGGCCGGGGAGGCCGCCGGGGAGGAGATCACGCGGGCGGTCTTGACGGCCAGGCGGTGCAGGGCGAGGACGCCGGCGGCGCGCCAGAGCAGTCCCGGACGGTCGGGGGCGGCGATGGTGATCCGGGAGCCCGTCACGCGGACGGCGGCGCCGTCGTGGCGGGCCAGGGCGAGGTGGTCGGCGGTGAGCGCGGGAGCGGGCGGGGGCGTGCCGCCGGAGAGCACGGCGGCGGCGCGGCGGGCGAGTTCGGCGACGAGGCCGGCCTTCCAGGCGCCCCAGGCGGCGGGGCCGGTGGCGCCGCCGTCGGCGACGGCGAGGGCGGCGAGGAGGTCGACGACCTCGCGCTCGCGACCGGGCGCCCCGGACACGGCGGCGGTGACGGTCTGGACGGTCACCGGGTCGTCGATGTCGCGGCGGGTCGCGGTCTCGGGGAGCAGCAGGTGGTGGCGGACGAGCGTTTCGAGGACGCGGACGTCGTCCTCCGGGAGGCCGAGGCGGGCGGCGATGTCGCGGGCGATGACGGCGCCGGAGGTGGAGTGGTCGCCCGGCCCGCCCTTGCCGATGTCGTGCAGGAGGGCGCCGATCAGGAGCAGGTCGGGGCGGGCCACCTCGCGGGTCAGGGCGGCGGCGCCGGCGGCGGTCTCGACGAGGTGGCGGTCGACGGTGAAGCGGTGGACGGGGTTGCGTTGCGGGCGGTTGCGGACGCGCTCCCAGTCGGGCAGCAGCCGGACGATCAGCCCGGCCTGGTCGAGGGCCTCCCAGACGGCGATGGCGGGGGGACCGGCGCCGAGCAGGGAGACGAGCGCGTCGCGGGCCTCGGCGGGCCAGGGAACGGGCGGGAGGGCGGCGTGCTCGGCGAGGCGGGCGACCGTGGCGGGGGCGAGGGGCAGGCCCGTCTGGGCGGCGGCAGCGGCGACGCGCAGGATGAGGGCCGGGTCGTTCAGATCGGCGTTCCGCGCGAGGACGACCTCCCCCTCGTGCTCGACGGCGCCGTCCCCGACCGGCCTGCGCTCCACACCGCGCCGGCCGGCGGTCTGCGGGACACCGGGAGGCTGCCGGTGCTTGGCCCTGGTGAAGTTGTCGACGCGGCGCCACAGGTGGGACGCCCCATAGGTGACGGTGCGGGCGGCCTCGACGATCGAGCGCTGCAGGACGTCGGCGTCCGGCAGACCGAGGGTGCGGGCCACGGCCTCCTGCTCCTGGAGGACGAGGCGGTCGGTGGAGCGACCGGTGACCTGGTGGAGCGCGTGCCGGACGTCGAGGAGGAGGTCGTGGGCGGCGCGGACCCGGGCGTCCGGGGCGGAGGCCACCCAGGACGCGGCGACGGCGTGCATGACGTGGACGTCCCGCAGCCCGCCGTGGGCCTCTTTCAGGTCGGGTTCGAGCAGGAACGCCAGTTCGCCGTGGGTCTCCCAGCGCTCGCGGCACATCGCCGACAGCTCGGCCAGCCGGGTGGGCGCGTCCGCGCGCCAGTCGGTGAGGACGGCGGCGCGCAGCTCGTCGACGAGGGCGCTGTCTCCGGCGATGCGGCGCGCCGACAGCAGGCCGAGGGCGGCCTTCATGTCGCCTCGCGCCACGGTCTGGGCTTCGGCGGCAGTGCGGACGGAGTGGTCGAGCCGCTGCCCGGAGTCCCAGATCGGGTACCAGACGCGGTCGGCGATCTCCGCGACGCCGGCCAGGCCGCGGTGCAGCAGGACGAGGTCGAGGTCGCCGCCGGGCGTCAGTTCGCGGCGGGCGTGGCTCCCGACCGCGACGAGCGCCACCCCCTCCGCGGACGGCGCGGAGGCCAGGAGGGAGGCCAGCCAGCTGTCGAGGGCGTCGGCGCGGGAGGCGCGGGCGGCGGCCAGGGCGGCGCGGGCCGGGTCCGGAGCGGCGCCGCCGGCCGGAGCGGGCGCGGGGGCCCGGTCTCCGGCCGGCGGGTGGGCGAGGGTCACCGTGCTCCCTAGAGCGCTTCCGGTCCGGTCTCGCCGGTGCGGACCCGGACGACGGTGTCGACCGGCACGGCCCACACCTTCCCGTCACCGATCTTGTCCGTGCGGGCCGCCTTGACGATCACGTCGATGATGTCGTCGGCGTCCTCGGCGTCGACCAGGACCTCGACGCGGAGCTTGGGCACCAGGTCGACCTGGTACTCGGCGCCCCGGTAGACCTCGGTGTGGCCCTTCTGCCGCCCGTAGCCGCTGGCCTCGCTGACGGTCATCCCCTTGACCCCGAAGGCCTCCAGGGCCTTCTTCACCTCGTCCAGCTTGAACGGCTTGATGACCGCCGTGATGAGCTTCATCCCTTCGCCTCCACCTTCTTCGCCGGGGCCGCCGGGGCGGGCGCCGCCGCGGTCGCCCCGGAACCGATGCCCGCCCCGGAGCCGATGCCCGCACGGATCGTGCCGAAGTCGTAGGCGGTCTCCGCGTGCGCCGTGCTGTCGATGCCGGCGGCCTCGTCGTCCTCGCTGATCCGGAAGCCCATCACCAGGTCGATCACCTTGGCGATCACGTAGGTGACGACGAAGGAATAGGCGAGCGTCGCCAGGACGGCGACGGCCTGCTTGCCGAGCAGCGCGAACCCGCCGCCGGCGAACAGCCCGTCGGCGCCGGCGTCGTTGACGGCGGTGGTCGCCAGGAACCCGATCAGCAGGGCGCCGACGATGCCGCCGACCATGTGGACGCCGACGACGTCGAGCGAGTCGTCGTAGCCGAGCTTGTACTTCAGGCCGACCGCGAACGCGCACACCGCGCCGGCGACCAGGCCGAGGACGATCGCGCCGAGCGGGGTGACGAACGCGCAGGCCGGGGTGATCGCGACCAGTCCGGCCACCACGCCCGAGGCGATGCCGAGGGTGGTGGACGCGCCGTCGCGCAGCTTCTCCACGACGATCCAGGCGAACGCGGCGGCGCAGGTGGCGACGAGCGTGTTGATGAACGCGACGGCCGCGGTGGAGCCGGCCGACAGCGCGGACCCGGCGTTGAACCCGAACCAGCCGAACCACAGCAGCCCGGCGCCGAGCAGGACGAACGGCAGGTTGTGCGGCCGCATCGGCTCCTTCGGCCAGCCCTTGCGCTTGCCGAGCACCAGCACCAGGGCGAGCGCGGCGACGCCGGCGTTGATGTGGACGACGGTCCCGCCCGCGAAGTCGAGCGCGCCGAGGTGGAACAGCCAGCCGGACTTGCCGCCGTCCTGGCCGTCGGACCACCACACCCAGTGGGCGATCGGGAAGTACACCAGCGTCGCCCAGACCAGGGTGAACACCACCCAGGCCCCGAACTTGGCACGGTCCGCGACCGCGCCGCTGATCAGCGCGACGGTGATGATGGCGAACGTCGCCTGGAACGCCACGAAGACCAGCTGCGGGATGCCCGTCCCGTCGTCGGCCGTGGCCGCGTTCTCCAGGCCGACGAGCCCCCAGTCTCCGAAACCGCCGATGAACGAGCTGAGCCCGCCGCCGTCGCCGAAGGTGAGGGAGTAGCCGTAGACGACCCACGCCATGCCCACCACGGCGATGCTGACGAAGCTCATCATCATCATGTTGAGCACGCTCTTGGCCCGGCTCATGCCTCCGTAGAAGAAGGCCAGGCCCGGTGTCATCAGCAGGACGAGCGCGGTGCTCGTCAGCATCCAGGCGGTACTACCGCTATCGATCTTCATCTCTGAGCGCGTCCCTCCTCGCCAGGAACTTCGAACTGCTCAGAGACTCTGGCGCGGCCGTTTCGCCCGGTATGCCGCTACGTTTCCGCCATGTGAAACCCGACTTCAGCGTGTTTCGCCGCTGTTTCCAAGTCCTCACATGCCGTATTTACGCGGCATCCGGGCCGATTCGAGGGCCGGTTCAGTCGCCGAGGATCGCGTCCACGAACGCCTCGGGCTCGAAGGGCGCGAGGTCGTCCGGCCCCTCGCCCAGGCCCACCAGCTTCACCGGGACGCCGAGCTCGCGCTGCACCTGGACGACGATGCCGCCCTTGGCGGTGCCGTCCAGCTTGGTGAGCACCACACCGGTGATGTTGACCACCTCGGCGAAGACCCGGGCCTGCTGCATGCCGTTCTGGCCGGTCGTCGCGTCCAGGACGAGCAGGACCTCGTCGACCGTGGCCTGCTTCTCCACCACCCGCTTGACCTTGCCGAGCTCGTCCATCAGCCCGGTCTTGGTGTGCAGCCGGCCCGCCGTGTCGACGATCACCACGTCGACCTTGGTGTCGATGCCCTGCTTGACGGCGTCGAACGCCACGCTGGCGGGGTCGGCGCCCTCGTCCTTGCGGACGACCTGCGCGCCCACCCGCGTGCCCCACGTCTCCAGCTGGTCGGCGGCGGCGGCGCGGAAGGTGTCGGCGGCGCCGAGCAGCACGGTGTTGCCGTCGCCGACGAGGACGCGGCCGAGCTTGCCGCACGTGGTGGTCTTGCCGGTGCCGTTCACGCCGACGACCATGAGGACGGCGGGACGGTCGCCGTGCGCCTCGGTGTGCAGCGAGCGGTCGATGTCCGGGCCGATCTGCTTGATCAGCTCGTCCTTGAGCATCGCCCGGACCTCCTCCGGGCTGCGCGTTCCGAGGACCTGGACGCGCGTCCGCAGGTCGTCGGTGACCTGCCGGGCCACCGCCGTGCCCATGTCGGCGGCGATCAGGGTGTCCTCGATCTCCTCCCAGGCGTCCTCGTCGAGCGTGTCGCGCGACAGCAGCACCAGGAGGGTCTTGCCGAAGGCGTTCTGGGAGCGGGCGAGGCGGGCCCGCAGCCGCACGAGCCGCCCCGCGCCGGGCGGCGGCCGCTCGATC
>NZ_JBEUPA010000149.1:0-20402 GCF_040492065.1 Actinomadura sp. NPDC000929
CGGGCGAGCTGAACGGCGCCGTGGAGGCCGCCGGCGAGTCCAACGGGTCCGCGCCCGCGGGCGACCAGGACGGTGCCGAGCCCGCCCGCCGGCGCCGTGCCCGGCGCCCCCGCGCGACCGCGGCGCAGGCCGCCGACGGCGGCGAGTCCTCGGACTGACGCGGTAGCGGGGCCCTGGCCGGACGCGTTCGCGTTCCGGCCAGGGCATCCGGTACCCTTGACCTTCGGCGCGTCATCGGCGCGTCGCCCGAATCCGCACCGCGAGCCCCGTCCGGGGATCGTTCGGTGCTCACCTCATCGATCCGGTGGGGCACAGCAGAGAGCGCCAGGGTCCTCCTGGTGTGCCGCCCTCGGCCCGGTGCCGGGGGTAGGCCCCCGTCCGGGGGCTGGTAAGCCACGCGTGGGACCGGTTCACTCCGGAAGCGCGCGCAGACGAAGGGTTTCCGCGGTGTACGCGATTGTCCGCGCAGGCGGCAGGCAGGAAAAGGTCGCCGTCGACGACGTGCTGACCGTCGACAAGCTGGCCGGTGACGTCGGGTCGACCATCACGCTCCAGCCCCTGCTGGTCGTGGACGGCGACGACGTCGTGAGCCGCACGGCCGACCTCGCCCGCTACGAGGTGACCGCCGAGATCCTCGGCGCGGTCAAGGGCCCCAAGATCAACATCATGCACTACCGGAACAAGACCGGGTACAAGCGGCGGATGGGTCACCGTCAGCCGTACACCGAGGTCAAGATCACCGGTATCAAGGCCGGCAAGAAGTAAGGGAGAGCGGTCTCATGGCACACAAGAAGGGCGCATCGTCCAGCCGCAACGGTCGCGACTCCAACGCCCAGCGCCTCGGTGTGAAGCGCTTCGGCGGCCAGGTCGTCAACGCCGGCGAGATCATCGTCCGCCAGCGCGGCACCCACTTCCACCCCGGCCCGGGCGTCGGCCGCGGCGGTGACGACACGCTGTTCGCGCTGGTCGCGGGCGCGGTGCAGTTCCGCCGCTACCGCGGTCGCAACGCGGTGAGCGTCGTCCCGCCGGCGGAATAGTCCGCCGGGGGCAGCGACTTTTTGTTCGAAGGGGCGGACCGTTTCCGGTCCGCCCCTTCGCCGTTCTTACCAAGGTTTTCCTGAGGAGAGTCACCGTGGCCGCTGGAGCGGGATCGGGCGCGCAGTTCGTCGACCGGGTGGTGCTGCACGTCGCGGCGGGCAACGGCGGCAACGGCTGCGCCTCGATCCACCGGGAGAAGTTCAAGCCGCTCGGCGGCCCTGACGGCGCCAACGGCGGGCGCGGCGGCGACGTCGTCCTCGTCGTCGACTCGAACGCCGCGAGCCTCCTCGAATACCACCGGCGCCCGCACCGCAAGGCGGGCAACGGCAGGCCCGGCCAGGGCAGCCTGAGGACGGGCGCGGACGGCGACGACGTGATCCTGTCCGTCCCCGACGGCACCGTGGTGAAGTCGGGCGACACCGTCCTCGCGGACCTCGTCGGCGAGGGCACCCGGTTCGTGATCGCCAAGGGCGGCAGCGGCGGTCTCGGGAACGCGGCGCTGGCGACGGCGAAGCGCAAGGCGCCCGGGTTCGCGCTGCTCGGCGAGCCGGGCGAGGAGCGCGACGTCGTCCTGGAACTGAAGAGCGTCGCCGACGTCGCGCTCGTCGGGTTCCCGAGCGCGGGCAAGTCGTCGCTGATCGCCGCGCTCTCGGCCGCCAAGCCGAAGATCGCCGACTACCCGTTCACGACGCTGATCCCGAACCTCGGCGTGGTGAGCGCGGGCGACACGACGTTCACGGTCGCGGACGTGCCGGGCCTCATCGAGGGCGCCAGCGAGGGCCGCGGCCTCGGCCTCGACTTCCTCCGCCACATCGAGCGCTCCTCCACCCTCGCGCACGTCCTCGACTGCGCGACGATGGAACCGGGCCGCGACCCGGTCAGCGACTTCGAGGTCATCGAGCGCGAGCTCCAGGCCTACGACCGGGTGCTGGGCGACCGCCCGCTGTCGGACCGCCCCCGCATCGTCGTCCTGAACAAGGTGGACGTTCCCGACGGCCGCGACCTCGCCGAGATGGTGCGGCCGGAGTTCGAGGCCCGGGGCCTGCGGGTGTTCGAGGTGTCGGCGGCGTCGCACGAGGGGCTGCGGGAGCTGTCGTTCGCGATGGCGGCGATGGTGTCGGAGTACCGCGCCTCGCTGCCGGCGGCGGAGCCCACCCGCATCGTCATCCGGCCGGAGCCGGTCGGCGGGGACACCGACTTCGAGGTCAGGACCCTCGGCGACAACACCTACCTGATCACCGGCACCAAGCCGGTCCGGTGGCTGCGCCAGACCGACTTCGCCAACGAGGAGGCCGTGGGCTACCTCGGCGACCGCCTCGCCCGGCTCGGGGTGGAGGACGCGCTCGCCCAGGCGGGCGCCAGCGCCGGCGCCACGGTCCTGATCGGCACCATGGACGACTCGATCGTCTTCGACTGGGAGCCGGAGGTCGCGGCGGGCGAGGGCACGTCGGGCCCGCGCGGCACCGACCGCCGCCTGAGCGGCTGGTCCTGAGCGAATAGCCCGGGGACGTGGGGACGTTCCCGTAGAGAGCAGTGGCGTGAGCGGAGCTGAGTCATGAGTGGGCGTGAGGCGGTCGCGAAGGCGCGGCGGATCGTGGTGAAGGCGGGCTCGTCCTCGCTGACCACGCCGCAGGGCACGATCGACGTGAACCGCGTCGACGCGCTGGTCGACGTCCTCGCCGCGCGCCGCGGCGAGGGCACCGAGATCGTGTTCGTGTCGTCGGGCGCGATCGCGGCGGGGCTCGGCCCGCTCGGGCTGACCCGCCGCCCGCCCGACCTCGCGACGCAGCAGGCGGCGGCGAGCGTCGGGCAGGGCCTGCTGTTCGCCCGCTACACCTCCTCGTTCGCCCGTTACGCGCTGACGGTGGGGCAGGTGCTGCTCACCGCCGACGACATGATGCGCCGCTCGCACCACCGCAACGCCCAGCGGACCCTCGCGCAGCTGCTCGCCATGGGCGTCCTGCCGATCGTGAACGAGAACGACACCGTCGCGACCGACGAGATCCGGTTCGGCGACAACGACCGGCTGGCCGCGCTGGTCGCCCACCTGATCCGCGCGGACGCGCTGGTCCTGCTCTCCGACGTGGACGCCCTCTACACCGGCGACCCGCGCCGTCCCGGGAGCCGCCGCGTCGACGACGTGCGCGGCCCGGACGACCTCCGGGACGTCGAGCTCGGGGGCTCCGGGCGGGTCGGCACCGGCGGCATGGTCACCAAGGTCGAGGCGGCGAGGATCGCGGGCATCCCCGTCGTGCTGACCAACGCCGCGTCGGCGGCGCGCGCGCTTTCCGGCGACCAGGTCGGGACGCTGTTCCACCCGGCCGAGGGCCGCCGGATGTCGACCCGCAACCTGTGGCTGGCGCACGCGACGACGGGCCAGGGCCGCGTCATGCTGGACCCGGGCGCGATCGAGGCGGTCGTGCGGCGCCGCAAGTCCCTGCTCCCGGCGGGGGTGACGGGCGTCGAGGGCGACTTCGCCGCGGGCGACCCGGTCGACCTGTGCGACACGGCCGGCACGGTCGTCGCCCGCGGCCTGGTGAACTACGACGCGTCCGAGATCCCCGAGCTGATGGGGCGCTCGACGCGCTGGCTGGCCCGTGAGCTGGGCGCCGAGTACGAACGCGAGATAATCCACCGCGACCATCTGGTGATACTTCGATGACGGGAGCCTGCTGATGAGCGACGAGCGCGAGGAGTTCCTGCGGGTGGCGCGGCGCGCCAGGGAGGCCGCCGCCGGGCTGGCTCCGCTGCCGCGGTCGGCGAAGGACGCGGCGCTGAACCGCATCGCGGACGCCCTGGTCACCGCCGCCCCGGAGATCGTCAAGGCGAACGAGGCCGACGTCGCGCGGGCCCGCGGCAACGGCACCTCCGAGTACATGATCGACCGGCTGAGCCTGTCGGAGGAGCGGATCGCCGCGATCGCCGACGCCGTCCGGAAGGTCGCCGCGCTGCCGGACCCGGTGGGGGAGACGGTCCGCGGGAACGTCCTGCCGAACGGGCTGGAGCTGCGCCAGGTGCGGGTGCCGCTCGGCGTCGTCGGGATCATCTACGAGGGCCGCCCGAACGTGACCGTGGACGCCGCCGCGCTGTGCCTCAAGAGCGGGAACGTGGCGATGCTGCGCGGCTCGTCGTCGGCGTACGACTCCAACACGGTGCTGGTCGAGGTGATGCAGGGCGCGCTCACCGGCACCGAGGTCCCGCCGGACGCGGTGCAGCTCGTCCCGGGGACGTCCCGCGAGTCGGTGAAGCACCTGATGCGGGCGCGCGGCCTGGTGGACGTGCTGATCCCGCGCGGCGGCGCGTCGCTGATCAACTCGGTGGTGGAGGAGTCGACCGTCCCGGTGATCGAGACGGGCGTCGGGAACTGCGCGGTGTACGTGGACGCCGCCGCCGACGCCGACACGGCCCTGGACATCCTCCTGAACGCCAAGACGCAGCGTCCTTCGGTGTGCAACGCCGCCGAGACGTTCCTCGTGCACGCCGACATCGCCGACACGTTCGTCCCGCGCGCGCTGGAGGCGCTGGAGAGCGCCGGTGTCACGGTGCACGGCGACGAGCGGATCCGCTCCTTCGGCGCCAACGTCGTGGAGGCGACCGAGGACGACTGGTACGCCGAGTACCTTTCGCTCGACATCGCCGCCCGCGTGGTCGACTCCCTCGACGACGCCGTCGCGCACATCCGCCGGTACGGCTCGGGGCACACCGAGGCGATCGTCACGACGTCCCAGCCGGCCGCGAAGCGGTTCGTCGCGCTGGTCGACTCGGCGGCCGTGATGGTGAACGCCTCGACGCGCTTCACCGACGGCGAGGAGTTCGGGTTCGGCGCGGAGATCGGCATCTCGACGCAGAAGCTGCACGCCCGCGGCCCGATGGGGCTGCCGGAGCTGACGTCCACCAAGTACGTGGTGACCGGGGAAGGGCACGTGCGCGGCTGAGCTCCGGATTTGTGACATTTTTGCCATTGATGTCACGTGTGCGGGTGTGGTCTGATTCACGATTGTGACTCGTCAGTACAGCCGCCGCCGCGTCCTGCGGGACGCCGCCCTCGGCGCGGGGATCGCCACCACCGGACTGGCGGCCTTCCCCGCCCGTCCCGCCGCCGCGGCGCCCGCGCTGCGCGGTCCCACCGCCGGCACCACCCTCGACCGGACCTACCTGCTCGGCGCCGCGGGCGCCGGCGGGTACCGCAAGGTGACCACCGGTCCGGGTGAGCCGCACCTGCTGCGCCGCGACCTCGGCGGCGCCGCCTCCGCGCGGCGGGCCGCCACGCGCCGCGGCGTCCTGGCGTTCGGCCACCTCACCGACGTCCACATCGTCGACGCGCAGTCCCCGGCCCGCGTCGAGTTCGTCGACCGGCTCAAGGACGGCCTGGACGTCCTGCCGGTCGAGGGCGCCTACCGGCCGCAGGAGATCCTGTCCACGCAGGTCGCCGAGGCCATGGTGCGGGCGGTGAACCGGGTCGGGCGCGGACCGGCGACCGGGCTCGGCCTCGCCTTCACCATCAACACCGGCGACGCCGCCGACAACGTCCAGTACAACGAGCTCCGCTGGATCATCGACCTGCTGGACGGCGGGCGCATCCGCCCCGACTCCGGCGACCCGAACCGCTACGAGGGCGTCATGGACTGGGCGTCCTACGACCGCTCGTTCTGGCACCCCGAGGGCCCGCCGCCCGGCGCCCAGGCGGACCTGCCGACCACCAGGTACGGCTTCCCGCGCGTGCACGGCCTGATCGACGCCGCGCGCCGCCCGTTCCAGGCGACCGGGCTCGACGCGCCGTGGCTGGCCGCGTTCGGCAACCACGACGGGCTCGTCCAGGGCAACCTGCCGGTCAACCCGCTGGTCTCCGGCCTCGCCACCGGCGGCATCAAGATCGGCGCTCCGGCGGACCCCGGCCAGGCCGAGCGCCTCGCCCGCATGATGAGCCGGGGCGACGCCGCCGAACTCGTCCGCCTCAGCCGCGAGCAGGGCGGCGCGGGCGGACTGTTCCGCCCGGTGACCCCCGACCCGGACCGCCGCATGCTGTCGCGCGCCGAGGTCGTCGCCGAGCACTTCAAGACCACCGCGTCCCTGCGCGGCCACGGCTTCACCCTCGCCAACCTCCGCGACGGAACGGCCTACTACGCCTTCGACAAGGGCGTCGTGCGCGGCCTCGTCCTCGACACCGTCAACCCCAACGGCTACTCCGAGGGCTCGCTCGACCGGAAGCAGCTCGCGTGGCTGGAGTCGCAGCTCAAGGCGGGCAGCAGCCGCTCCATCGCCCCGGACGGCACGGTCGTGAAGCGCGCGGTGAAGGACCGGCTGTTCGTCCTGTTCAGCCACCACCCCATCGGCTCGCTGGAGAACCCCCTCGGCGGCGACCGCGTCCTCGGCGACGAGGTCGAGGCGCTCCTGCTGCGCTACCCGAACGTCGTCCTGTGGGTGAACGGGCACACGCACCGCAACCAGGTCATCCCGCACGCGCGCAAGGGCGGCGGGGGCTTCTGGGAGGTCAACACGGCCGCGCACATCGACTTCCCGCAGCAGAGCCGCATCGTCGAGCTGGCCGACAACGGCGACGGCACCCTCTCGGTGTTCGCGACGGTCCTCGACTCCGCCGGGCCCGCCTCCTACGGCGGCCGCCTCACCGACCCGGTCGGGCTGGCGTCGCTGTCCCGCGAACTGTCGGGCAACGACTGGCAGGACCGCGACGAGAACCGCCGCGGCGAGGCCGCCGACCGCAACGTCGAGCTCCTCGTCCCCGCCCCCTTCTGAGAACGGCGAAGGGCCGCCGCGTCCGTGTCGCGGCGGCCCTGGCCCGGCCTGGTCAGTTGCCGGACGTGGGCCCGTTGTCGCGCCGGGTGAACCGGTCGAACAGCCCGCCGGCGGCCCCCGCCGCGGCGTCGGCCATGTCGCGGACCTTGCCCACGAACGGGTCGGCCGTCCGCTCCCACGACTCGCGGTACGACTGCGCGGCCTCCTTGATCCCGTCGCGGACCGACGCGTTGCCGTCGTCCTCCCGGCGGGCGTAGTCCCCGGCCAGGATGCGGTCGTACTCGCCGCTGCGCGCCCACTGCTCGATCTCGGCGAACCGGATCACCGCGAACGGGTGCGACTGCCCGAGCAGGTTCATGAACTTCAGCAGCCCGTCCCGCACGTCGCCGGCCGCGTCGTACTCGCGCGCCTGCTGCAGGAACGCCTCGCTGCTCATCTCGCCGAGCCGCGTCCCGCCCGCGAGCTTCATGTTCACCCGCTTGGCCGCGTCGAGGTCCTGCCCGGCGAGCAGCCCGGCCCGGTCCGAGGACAGCTCCGCCTTCCGGAACCACTCCCGCAGCCCGATGATGATCGCCGCGATGCCGACGTTGCCGAGCGGCAGCCACGCCAGCCGCGCCCCGAGCTGCAGCAGGATCTGCATCATCGTCTGGTACACCGCGTGCCCGGACAGGATGTGCCCGACCTCGTGCCCGACGACGAAGCGCAGCTCCTCCTCGTCGAGCAGGTCGATCAGGCCGGTGTTCAGCACGATGAACGGGTGGTCGGACCCGAGCGCCATCGCGTTCGGCGTCGGGTCCTGCCGTACGTAGAGCTCGGGGACCTCCGGCATGTCCAGGATGTAGGAGGCGTCCCGGACCATGTCGTAGATGTGGCGGAACTGGTCCTCCCCGACGCGCACCGTCCCGCCGAGGAACATCAGCCGCAGCGACCGCTCGTTGACCAGCCCCGACAGCTTGCGCAGCACGACGTCGAACCCGGAGAGCGAGCGCAGCGCGACGAGCGCCGAACGGTCCGCCGGGTGTTCGTAGGCCCGGGAACTGATCCCCGGGAACCGCGTACGTGCTCGATCCGGTGTGTTCTCCGTCATGTCTGGCATGGTAGTTCCGACGATCCACTTTGCCGCAGGGTTCCCCGCCGCGGGAGCCGCGTCCGGCTCCGGCCGCGCCCGGGAGGCAGCCATGTTCGACCCGAAGGCCGAGGCGATGTCCCTCGACGAGCGCGCCGCGCTGCAGCGGCACCGGGTGTGGGGGCTGGTCGACCGGCTCCTGGCCGCCGGCGGCGTGCAGGGCCGGCGGCTCAGGGAGGCCGGGGTCGGGCGCGGGGCCGACGTGACGCTCGCGGGGCTGCGGGACCTTCCGTTCACCACCAAGCAGGACCTCTGGGACCACTACCCGTTCGGGATGCTCGCCGTGCCGCGCGACCAGGTCGCCGCCGTGCACGGGTCCAGCGGGACGCGGGGACGCCCCACGCTCGTCGCCTACACCAGGGCCGACCTCGACCTGTGGGCGGCGATGTGCGCGCGCTCCCTGTCGTGCGCGGGGGCGTCGCCGGGCAGCATCGTCCACAACGCCTACGGGTACGGGCTGTTCACCGGCGGGATCGGCATCCACCAGGGCGCGGTGGCGCTCGGCGCGACCGTGGTGCCGATGTCGGGCGGCATGACCGACCGGCAGGTGCGCATGCTCGCCGACCTCCGTCCCGACATCCTCACCTGCACCCCCGCGTACGCGCTGCGGCTGGGGGAGGCCGTCGCCGAGGCCGGGGTCGAGCCGACGTCGCTCAAGGCCGGGCTCTTCGGCGCCGAGCCGTGGTCGGAGGAGCTGCGCACGGCCATCGAGGACGTCCTGCCGATCAAGGCGATGGACGTCTACGGGCTCTCGGAGATCATCGGGCCCGGGGTGGCCACCGAATGCCTGGAGCAGGACGGCCTGCACGTCAACGAGGACCACTTCGTCGTGGAAGCCGTCGACCCCGCCACCGGCGTCCCCGTCGAGGACGGCGTTCCGGGCGAGCTCGTGTTCACCACCCCGACCAAGCAGGCGCTGCCGCTGCTGCGGTACCGGACGGGCGACATCGCGTCCCTCACCCGCGGCGAGTGCGCCTGCGGACGGACCCTGGTGCGGATGAGCAAGATCCTCGGCCGCGCCGACGACATGATCGTCGTCCGGGGCGTGAACGTGTACCCGAGCGAGGTCGAGCGGGTCCTGCTCGGCTCCGGGCTCGTCCGGCCGCACTACCAGCTCGTCGTGGACCGGCGCAGCCCCACCGCGCGGCTCATCGTCGCCTGTGAGGCCCTCTCCGGCGATCCGCGGGCCGCGCTCGTCCACGCCCTGTACGAGACGCTCGGCCTCACCGCCGAGGTCGCGGTCCTGCCCGAGGGGACCGTGCCGAGGGTGGAGGTGGGCAAGGCCGTCCGCGTCGTGACCTGGGAGGACGGCGGGCCGCCGCTGCCCGGCCTGGCCTGAGCCGCCGGGGGCGGAGGTTCCGGACGCGGACCGGCTGGCTATTGTCGTCGCTATGACGCAAAAGCGGCGCATGGGGATCATGGGCGGCACGTTCGACCCGATCCACCACGGGCACCTGGTGGCCGCCAGCGAGGTCGCGCACTTCTTCTCCCTGGACGAGGTCGTGTTCGTGCCCACCGGCCTGTCGGCCCACAAGGAGGGGAGCAAGGTCGCCGCCGCGGAGGACCGCTACCTCATGGCCGTGATCGCCACCGCGTCCAACCCGCGCTTCTCCGTCAGCCGCGTCGACATCGACCGGCCCGGCGCCACCTACACCGTCGACACGCTCCGCGACATGCGCGAGATCCAGGGCCCGGACGCCGACCTGTTCTTCATCACCGGTGCGGACGCGCTGGAGAAGATGCTCACCTGGCACGACACCGACGAGCTCTTCGAACTCGCCCATTTCGTCGGCGTCACCCGCCCCGGCCACCGGCTCGCCGACCCCGGGCTGCCCGACGGGCGCGTCTCCCTCATGGAGGTGCCCGCCCTGTCGATCTCCTCCACCGAGTGCCGCGAACGCGTCGGCAGCGGCGAACCCATCTGGTACCTCGTCCCGGACGGGATCGTCCAGTACATCAACAAGCGGGGGCTCTACCGCGCCGCCGCCTGACGGGCGCCGCGGCCACATATTCTGGACGGGGAACGGGGCCGCATCTGCCATTGCGGTCGAACAACAACAAAGAGGTCGATCGTCCGCCGCCCATGAGAAGGTGGGAGCGGAGACGACCCCTACAGGGAGGATCGCGAGCGCATCGTGACCGCATCCGAGAGGGCGGCGCAGCTCGTCCGGATCGCCGCCGAGGCGGCGGGCGACAAGCTGGCCGACGACATTCTTGCCTACGACGTGAGCGAGCAGCTCGTCATCACCGACGCGTTCCTGCTCTGCTCGGCCCCCAACGACCGCCAGGTCCGCGCCATCGTGGACGAGGTCGAGAAGCGCCTGCGCGAGGAGGCCGAGGCCAAGCCCGTCCGCCGCGAGGGCGAACGCGAGGGCCGCTGGGTCCTGCTGGACTACGCCGACATCATCGTGCACATCCAGCACGAAGAAGACCGCATGTTCTACGCCCTCGAACGGCTCTGGAAAGACTGCCCTCTCATCGCCCTGCCGGAGAGCGTCACCGCCCACCAGGCCCAGCGCGCCCGCGCCGTCGGGAGCCCGAGTGAGTGACGCCCGCCCCGCCCGCGAACCGGGCAGACGCCGCCTCGTCCTCTGGAGACACGGCCAGACCGCCTGGAACGTCGAACGCCGCTTCCAGGGCAAGACCGACATCCCTCTCGACGAGACGGGCGTCGCCCAGGCCCAGCGCGCCGCCCGGCTCCTCGCCGGCCTTCGCCCCACCGCGCTGCTCTCCTCGCCGCTGCGCCGCGCCGCCGACACCGCCCAGGCCCTCGCCGAGGTCACCGGACTGCCCGTCGGCTACGACCGCGACCTCATCGAACGCGACGGCGGCGCCTGGGAAGGCCTCACCTCCCGCGAGATCCGCGAACGCTACCCCGCCGAGCACGCCGCCTGGCAGCCGCCCGGCGGCGAGACCAGCGCCCAGGTCGCCAAACGGGTCGGCTCCGCGCTCGAACGCGCCCTCGACGAACTGGAGCCCACCGGCCAGCTCGTCGTCGCCTCCCACGGCGCCGCCCTCCGGCTCGGCATGTCCCACCTCCTCGGCCTCCCCGAAGAGACCTGGGAACGCCTCGGCGGCCTGTCCAACTGCTGCTGGTCCGTCATCACCGAGATGCGCAACGGCGGCTGGCGCCTCGCCGAACACAACGCCGGCACCCTCCCCGAACCCGTCCTCAGCGACGACCGCCCCGACGCCGGCACCTGACCAAACGATTCGAGACCAGCCCCGGCCGTCCTATACACTGGCTGGGCGCCGCGGGATGAACGTCCACGCGGCGGCGGGGCTATGGCGCAGTTGGTAGCGCGCCTCCATGGCATGGAGGAGGTCTGGGGTTCGAATCCCCATAGCTCCACGAACGGAGTTGGGAGGACCGTGCCCACGGAAAGCGTGGGCCGGGACTCCCTTCTTCATGTCTGCCTGGGGGGCGACCCCCAGACCCCCGATGTGGGGGCTCCGCCCCCACGCCCCCTCCCGGCTCAGGTTCCTGGGCATCTGCGGGTCGGTGCGGCTTGCTCCTGGTGATTTGGGGCTTCGCCCCTTGCCCCCTCCCGGCTTAGGTTCTTGGCGTTTGCGGGTCGGTGCGGCTTGCTCCTAGTGATTTGGGGCTTCGCCCCTTGCCCCCTCTCGGTTGAGGTTCTTGGGCGTCTGCGGTTGGTGTGGCTTGCTGTTGGTGATTTGGGGCTTTGCCCCTCGCCCCCCTTGTGGTTGAGGTTCTTGGGCGTCTGCGGGGTGGTGTGGATTTGCTGTGGGCGGTCTGGGCGGGGGCGGGGGATGGTTTCATGCGGGGTATGGGAAGACACCGCAGGGGGGCTCCGCGGGAGGTCACCGTGGCCGACCTCATCGATGAGCTGCGCCGGTTCGATCCGGGCGCCGAGGTGCGGCTGGCCATCCAGCCGCGGATGCCGCAGGAGCACGCCGTCGGGGCCGTTGCGCAGGCGGACGGGATCGTCTGGATCGGCGACGGGGGGCAGCGGGGCTACGCGCCCGACGAGGTCGGCGAACGCCTCGGGTGGGGCTGACGCAAAGCCTTCACCATGGCGGCGGCTACCTTTCCTCCGCCCGCGCTTCACCTTGTCGATCATGCGGGAAGGCCCTCACATGGCGATGCATGATCGAGATGAGGGTTGACCCCATGAGAAGCCGGTTCACCGGGAAGAGGATGCTGCTGGCCGCAGCGGTCGCCGGAGCGTCCGTCGCGGCGGCGGCCGCTCCCGTGCAGGCCGCTCCGCCGCCCGACTCGGAGGCCAACCAGGTCGACGACTGCGCCGAGGCGCTCAACGTGCTGTCCTCGTTCAAGCTGCTCCCGAACCAGCCCGACCTCGGCCGGACCCTGTGCTCCATCGCGAAGCAGCAGAGGGATCAGAAGGACAAGTACACCAACGAGGTCCACACCGAGTACACCGACGACAACGGCAAGAAGGTCGAGAGCGACACGTCCCTCGGCTCGGTCGAGTGGCTCAAGAGCTTGACCGTCCACGTCCCGACGGTCAACGACCACTGGTACGTCTACACCTCGAAGAGGCCCTGACCCGCGCGCCGGCCGCGGAGGGTCGCCCCTCCGCGGCCCGCGCGTCCCAACCGCTCCCAACGTGCACTAAGCTTTTCCTCGCGAGGGGCTATGGCGCAGTTGGTAGCGCGCCTCCATGGCATGGAGGAGGTCTGGGGTTCGAATCCCCATAGCTCCACGAACGACTCAGGAGTGGTCGCCAAAGGCGCCACTCCTTTTCGTTTCTCAGGCCGTGAAACGCAGGATGGCGCCCACGTGCAGAGTGGGGGCCTGGCCGTTCGTGGGCAGGACGACGAGTTCGCCGTCCGTCGCGGCGGCCGCTCGCACCAGGGCGGCGTCGGCGCGGACCTCGCGGGGGTCGGCGACGCCGAACTCCTCACGCAGCTCCTCGGCGGTGGTGGCGACCTGGGACGGATCGGGGCCCACCCACAAGCGGGCCTGCGAATCCGGTTCGTCCGCCAGCAGGAGCGTCTCCACCCGGGCCTGCCGCACGGCCTCCGTCGTCGCGTCCAGTCCGGAGACGGCGCGCTGCCCGTTGGCGAGTTCCCTGTCGAAGCGCGCCGCCACGGTCATGATGCGCTCGGTCGACTTCAGCTGCAGGAGGCGGCGCAGTTCGGCGTCGAGGTCCGGGTCGTCGACCGTGGTGTTCTTGTCGGCCTCGACGGTGTGCTCCAGGACGTGGTCCGAGACCTCCTCCAGGACGGCCGTCCGGGCGCGGGTGTCGCCGGCGATCACGACGGCCTCGGCGCCGCAGCGCTCCGCGGCCCGGTCGATCTCGTGGGCGACCTTCTTGGCGTTGAGCTTCCAGACGTTCTCCGAGGAGCGCTGGAACCGGGACTGGTTCCAGTCGCCCGCCTTGACCTTGCGGATGGGGTAGTCCTCGTCCCCGTCCACGTCGATGCGCTCGTGCTTCCCGTCGGCGGTGACGCAGTCGATCACGCCGCCGCGCCGGTCGACCACCGCGAGCAGGTGCGGGAACCGCTCGCCGCGCTCGACGAGGTAGGGCAGGACGTCGGGGAGCGGGGCGAGGGTGGCGCGCGTGCCGCGGGGCGGGCCCGGGAGGCGGTCGCTGTGCACGACCTCGCCGTCCGCCGCGAAGATCACGATGCCTTCGGAGCGGCGCCGCGCCATGTCGTCCTGGACGGTCTGCTCGATCGCCCGGAGCGTGGCGTCCGGCGTGTGCTGGGCCTCCAGTTCCGAGCGCAGCGCCCGCCACCGCAGCTCCGCGGCCTTGGACGCGTCCTCGGTGGTCCGGGTGAGGTCGGCGTACACCGACGCGTACGGTCCCGGCCGTTGGTAGAGCGTTTTGAGGAATGCCAGATCCATGGGTTGGCCGTACCCCCCGTATCTGTGACAAACGTTTCGGTTGGGACGTCAGCCCTCGGCGGACTTCTGGAGCCGCGCGTAGGCGAGCTGGAGCCAGTCCGACCCGGCGACCGCGGTCATCGTGGCTCCGGCGAGCCGGGTCGCGTCCGGGGCGAACACCAGCCCCGCCGCGTACGCCGTCGCCACCCACTGGGCGGTGCAGAACGGGCACGTGATCAGCTCGCCCACGGCGTGCCGGACCCCCTTGCCCCGCACCTCCTCGGACAGCTCGGCCGGGCCGGCCGTCCCCGAGTAGCGGGTGAACGGGGCGCGCAGCGGGCTCGTCACCGGGTCCTTGGTGATCAGCCGGGACGCCTTGTGCGTCGTGACCGTCATCAGCGCCAGGTCGGCGAGGCCGATCGCCGGGGTGCGGTCGCGGAGGCGGCGCCCGAGCAGCGCCAGCGTCGCCGTGGTGAGGCCGTAGACGGCGAGCGTGCCGAGGTACGAGCCGAGCGGCCGGTCCTCCCCGGCCGCGTACTCCTCCTTCTGCTTGCGCGCGGTGTCGACGACCGCGTTCATGGGCTCTCCTTCGTTCGGGGGGACGAGTGCGCGGCTCGCCGTCCTCGGCGGGGCGTCTCTAGTGGTCGCGCAGCGCCTTGACCAGCTCCGACTTGGTCATCGAGGAGCGGCCCTCGACGCCGATCTCGCGGGCGCGCTTGAGGAGGTCGTCCTTCGTCCAGTGGTCGTAGGAGGGGCTCTTGCCGCCCTTGCGGCCGATCGTCTTCTCGCCCTGGTTCGCGGACGCGTTGGCGATCCGCGCCGCCTTCTCCTTGCTCTCGCCCTTGTCGCGGAGCTCCTGGTACTTCTTCTCGTCCTTGATCTGTGCTCTGGGCATAGGGAATCCGTACCCGGCTCGCGGGATCCACACATCGGGGACAATGGCTCCCGGGAAGGGGGCCATCGTGCGCATCGGCATCCTGGGACCGCTCGACGTGCGGGACGGGGCGGCGCGGCCCGTCGAGGTCGCCGGCCGCAGGCTGCGGGCCCTCCTCGTGCGGCTGGCGGCCGAGGCGGGCCGTCCCGTGTCGGCCGAGCGGCTGCTCGACGACCTGTGGGAGGGCGCCCCGCCCGGCGGGAACGCGCTCCAGGCGCTCGTTTCCCGGCTGCGCGGCGTCGCCGGGCGCGACATCGTCGAGCACGGTCCGGCCGGCTACCGGCTCGGGATCGACCCCGCCGAGATCGACGCGGTCGCGTTCGAGCGCGGCGTCTCCGCCGCCCGCGCGGAGCAGGACCCCTGCGCGCGGGCCGAGGGCCTGCGCACGGCGCTCGCCCTCTGGCGCGGACCCGCCCTCGCCGACGTCGCCGACAGCGATTTCGCCTTCCCGACCATCGCGCGGCTGGAGGAACTCCGCCTCGCCGCCGTGGAGGACCGCGTCGACGCCGAGATCGCCGCCGGGCTCCCCGTCCCGCCCGTCGCCGAACTGGAGCCCCTCGCCGCCGCGCACCCGCTGCGCGAGCGGCTGCGCGGCCAGTTGATGCGCGCCCTCTACGCGGCGGGACGCCAGGCCGACGCCCTGGAGGTGTACGAGGAGACGCGGCGCGCCCTCGCCGACCGGCTCGGCGTCGACCCGTCCCCGGAGCTGGCCGCCGTCCACCTGTCGATCCTCCGGCGCGAGGCGGCGGCCCCGCCGACCGAGCCCGCCGCCCCGCGGCCCGCGCGCACCAACCTGCCCGCTCAGCTCACCAGCTTCGTCGGCCGGGAGGAGGAGTCGCAGCGGGTCGGCAAGCTGCTCCGCGAGACCCGCCTGGTCACCCTCACCGGCCCCGGCGGCGCCGGCAAGACGCGGCTGGCGGGGGAGAGCGCCGCCGCGCTCGTCGACGAGATGCCGGACGGCGTGTGGTTCGTCCCGCTCGCCCCGGTCAGCGACCCGGGCGACGTCGTGCACGCGGTGCTGTCGGCGCTCGCGGTCCCCGAGACCGTCCGCCCCGCCGAGACCCGCGTGGCGGTGCGGCCCCTCGAACGGCTCACCGACTTCCTCGCCGCCAAGCGGACCGTGCTCGTCCTCGACAACTGCGAGCACCTCATCGACGCCGTCGCGCGGCTCGTCGACCACGTCGTCGCGCACGCCGACGGCGTCCGCGTCCTCGCGACCAGCCGCGAACCGCTCGGCATCACCGGCGAGTCGCTGTGCTCGGTGCCGTCCCTCCCGCTGCCGGCCGAGGACGCCGCCGACCCGGCCGACGCCCTCGGCTACGCCTCGGTCCGCCTGTTCGCCGACCGCGCCGCCGCCGTCCGTCCCGGCTTCGCCGTCGACGCGGGCAGCGTCGCCGACGTGGTCGCGATCTGCCGCGAGCTCGACGGGATCCCGCTCGCGATCGAGCTGGCCGCCGCCCGGCTGCGCTCCCTCACCCCCGGACAGGTCGCGGCCCGCCTCGGCGACCGGTTCCGGCTGCTGACCGGCGGCAGCCGCACCGCCCTGCCCCGGCACCGGACCCTGCGCGCCGTCGTCGACTGGAGCTGGGATCTGCTGGACGAGGAGGAGCGCACCGTCCTGCGCCGCCTCTCGGTGTTCGCCGGCGGCGCCACGCCGGACGCCGCCGTCCGCGTGTGCGGCCTCGACGCTCCGGACGCCCCCGACCCGCGGGACGTCATCGACGTGATCGCCGCGCTCATCGACAAGTCACTGGTGATCGCCGACGGCGACGCCGAGGTCCGCTACCGGCTGCTGGAGACCGTCCGCGTCTACGCGGGGGAGCGGCTGGAGGAGGCCGGCGAGACCCGCCGCGTCCGCGACGCGCACGCCGCCTACATGGTCGAGTTCGCCGAGCGGGCCGAGCCGGAGCTGCGCCGCCACGACCAGCTGGTCTGGTCCGCCCGCCTGGCCGCCGAGCGCGAGAACTTCAGCGTCGTGTTCCGGCACGTCACCGAGACCGGCGACGTCGAGTCGGCCCTGCGGCTCGTGGCCGGGCTGGTGTGGTTCTGGATCCTGCGCGACATGGAGCGGGAGTCGGGCGGGTGGACGGTCGTCGTCCGCGACATGGCGGGCGGCGCCGCGCCTCCCGGCCTGGAGGAGGCGTACGCGCTGTGCGTCGTCTTCGCCACCCTCGTGACCGAGCTGACCGATGTGGCCGGGCCGACGAGGGAGTCGATGCAGGCGGCGGTGAAGAGGACCCTGAGCGTCGTCCCCGGGTCGCCCGCGCATCCCGTGCTCGCGCTCGCCGAGACCGGGGCCGCCATGTTCGGCGGCGACGTCGAGGGGATCCGGCGCAGCCTCCACCGCATCCGGGAGCACGCCGACCCGTGGGTGCGGGCCGTCGTCCGCGTCATCCTCGGGCACATGGGCATCAACACCGGCCAGATCGACGACGCCGCCGAGCAGGCCGCCGACGGCTACGCGCGGTTCCGCGAGCTGGGCGACCGGTTCGGAATGATCGTCGCGCTGAGCGGCATGATGCAGGCCGCCGTGGCGCGCGGCGACCTGACGGAGGCGCTCCGCCTCGGCGAGGAGGCGTACGGCTACGTCACGGGCGGAGTCAGTCCCGAGCAGGGCGCCACGCTGCTCGCCCACCTCGCACGGGTGCGCGCCCGGCGGGGCGATATCGCGCGCGCCCACAGCGACCTCGAACAGGCCATGGCGCAGGCCGAGCGGGTCGGCGAGTTCGCCGAAGCCGCGACCTCGTCTCTTCTGCTGTGCGAGCTCGCCTTGCAGGAGGGTGACCGCGGGGCCGCGCGCCTTCATGCCGATCGCGCGTGCGCGTGGGTCCAGTCGCGCGGGCATCGTCCTGACTTCGCGCAGGCCGTCCGCAAGACGCACAGCCGCCTCGGCTGCCTCGCGGAGGAGGACGGCGACCTGGAGGCCGCGAAGCGCTGGCACGTCCAGGCGCTGAGCGATCTGCAGAACGACGTGCTGCTGGGAAACCCGACCGTGGCGGACGTCGTCGAGGGCGTCGCCGCCTACGCCGCCGCGCGTGGGAAGCACGCGCGCGCCGCCGAGCTGCTGGGCACGGCGCACAACCTGCGCGGCTACGGCGACGCGGGGAGCTACGACGTCGGCCGGACTCTGTCGCTCGTCCGCGGCGTCCTCGGCGAGGAGGCGTTCACCGCCGCGTACGAGCGCGGGCGGCGGGTCACCCGGGACGACGTCTTCGACCAGGCGGACGGACTGGTCACCTTGCTCTGATCGCATGCGCTCTCCGGGCGGTCGTTCGGCACCGGAAAGGCGCGTCGCCCCGGAGACCGACTCTCCCGGGGCGACGCGCGTTCGGAGGCGAGGCCGGACGTCAGGCCCTCCGCGAGTACATGCGCATGGCCAGCGGGAACGTGACGACGACGATCCCCGCCGCCCAGGCGAGCGTGTACCAGACGTGGTTGCCGACGGGGCCGCCGACGGTGAGCGCGCGCACCGACTCCGCCAGGTGCGTGATCGGGTTGACCTTCGTCCACGCCTCCAGCCAGCCCGGCATCGTGGACGTGTCCGGCACGAGGATGCTGCTGCCGAACGTCAGGGGCATCACCCAGATGAACGCGAGCCCCTGCACCGTCTCCGGCGTCGGCGCGACCAGCCCCACGAGCACGGAGATCCAGCAGACGGCCAGATAGAAGACGTAGGCCAGCGCGAACGCCGCGATCACCGACAGCGGATCGGTGTGGAACCGGAAACCGAGGACCGACCCGAAGGCCACGAGCACCGTCATCACGGTGATGAACCGGACCGTGTCGCCGAGCACGGTCCCGAGCAGCGGCGCCGAACGAGCGATCGGCAGGCTCCGGAACCGGTCGAACACGCCCTTGTGGATGTCCTCGTTCAGCGCCGTCCCGAGCCCCATCGTGGCGAACATCGCCATCTGCGCGACGAGCCCCGGAAGCAGCTGCTGCAGGTACGAATGCGTGTCGCCGGCCACCGCGCCACCGAACACGTACAGGAACAGCAGCAGGAACACGATCGGCATCAGCGTCGTGTCCAGCAGCTTCTCGGGCGAGTGCTTCAACTGGGAGACGTTGCGCCACGCCAGCGTCAGGCCGTGCCGCAACGTCCTTCTCATGCTGATGCGCGCGGGCGGTTCTGCGGCGGACGGACGGCTGTCAACGGTGATGGCGGTCATGTCAGGCTCCCTCGGGAACGAGTTCGGGCGTGGGTTCTTCGGCGTGGTGGCCCGTCAGTGTGAGGAACACCTCGTCGAGGCTCGGCATCCGCAACGCCAGCTCGGACGCCACGATGGACGCCTCGTCCAGCCGCCGCACCAGAACCGACAGCAGGCGCGGATCGTGCACGGGCGCCGTGACCAGACCCGCGGCCTCCTGGACCTCCGGACGCTCCCCGGTCAGCTCCGCCACGATCGCGGCGAGCTGCGCCGCGCGGAACGGCTCGGCCGCCCGGACCACCAGCGTCCGCCGCCCGATCCGCCCCTTCAGATCGTCGGAGGTGCCCTCCGCGATGACCCGCCCCTGGTCGAACACCGCGATCCGGTCGGCGAGCGCGTCGGCCTCCTCCAGGTACTGCGTGGTCAGCAGCACCGTCGCCCCCTCGGCGACGACCTCCCGGACCGTGTCCCAGACCTCGTTGCGCGCCCGCGGGTCCAGGCCGGTCGTCGGCTCGTCCAGGAAGATGATTTCCGGGTGGTTGATCAGGCTCGCCGCCAGGTCCAGCCGCCGGCGCATCCCGCCGGAGTACGTCTTCACGGCGCGGCCGCCCGCGTCGGTGAGCCGGAACCGGTCGAGCAGCCGCCGCGCCCGCGCCTTCGCCTCCGCGCGGCCGAAGTCCAGCAGCCGGGCGATCATCACGAGGTTCTCGAAGCCGGTCAGCTCCTCGTCCACCGACGCGTACTGCCCGGTCAGCCCGATCTTCGCCCGGACGCGCACCGCGTCCTTGACCACGTCGAACCCGCCCACCTCGGCGCGTCCGGCGTCCGGCTTCAGCAGCGTCGCCAGCACGCGCACCGCGGTGGTCTTGCCCGCACCGTTCGGTCCGAGGACCCCGAGCACCGTCCCCCGGCGGGCCGCGATGTCCACTCCGTCCAAGGCCTTCGTGTCCCCGAACCGTTTCCGCAGCCCCTCCGCGCGGATCACATCGTCCATCTGAGTGCCTCCCGTAGGTCCTTCGCTGTGACGGTCACCACCGTGGGCCACGTCGCTGATGCCACGCGGACACCGGTGGGCGGACGCTGACGTGACGCTGACGGGCCGGTGACGCCGGTGACTTGAACCGCGCGTGACCTGGGAGTTTCGGTGAAGGGACGAACAGGTGGCCGGTCTCGATTTGACGGGCCCTCCGAGGCTGCCTAATCTCTGTGGTGCCCCAAGGGGATGCGGGACGCCGACAGGCGGACGGCCCCGGGGGACACTGACAGAGGAAAACGGTTCGCAGCGTTCTGCGCACCGGGGTACTCTTGAAGGACAAGCCCGGACGGGATGCAGGACGCCGCAAGGTGGCCGGCCCGCAGGGCGCCTCCCACGGAACGATCTCTCCGAGTCTCTGGCTTGGTGTCGTGTCGTCGCGTGGGGGACGGGCACACCTTCGACGGTCAAAAAGATCTTCGCAGATCGACTTGACAACGAGGATGCGCCTGGTAAGTTAGCAGGGTTGCCCCGGAGCCGGGGTCCGCGAGAGCGGGGTTCGGCGCGGTGGGTGTCCGTTTCTTGAGAACTCAACAGCGTGTTAAAAGCCAGTGCCT
>NZ_JBEUPA010000150.1:0-20275 GCF_040492065.1 Actinomadura sp. NPDC000929
AGGCGCCGACCGTCGCCGCGCTCGCCGCCCTGCTCGGGCGCGGCGCCGCGCCCGCGCGCCCCGCGCTGGAGCGGCGCGAACGCCCGGACGTGATCCCCACGTCCTACGCGCAGCAGCGGCTCTGGTTCCTCAACCGGTTCGAGGGACCGTCCGCCACCTACAACATGCCGACCGCGCTGCGCATCCGCGGCCCGCTGGACGTGGAGGCGCTCCGCGCCGCCGTCGGCGACCTCGTCGAGCGGCACGAGTCGCTCCGCACCGTTCTGCCCGACAGCGGGGGAGTGCCGCGCCAGCTCATCCTGGACGCGGCCGCGGCGCGGCCCGAGCTGGTGATCACCGACACCACCGAGGCGGAGCTGCCGGCGCGGCTCGCCATGGCCGCCGGGTACGCGTTCGACATCTCCGCCGAACCGCCGCTGCGCGCCCACCTGTTCCGGGTCGGGCCGCGGGACCACGTCGTGCTGCTGCTGATGCACCACATCGCGGCGGACGGCTGGTCGATGGCGCCGCTGGCCCGGGATGTGATCCTCGCTTACGCGGCGCGTGCGGAGGGTCGGGAGCCGCAGTGGTCGCCGTTGCCCGTGCAGTATGCGGACTACACGCTCTGGCAGCGGGAGTTGTTCGGTTCGGAGGATGATCCGGGCAGCTTGATCTCGCAGCAGATCGGTTACTGGCGTGAGGCGTTGGCGGGGTTGCCGGAGGAGTTGTCGCTGCCGGCCGACCGGCCGCGCCCGGCGCAGGCGTCCTACCGGGGCGGGACCGCCAGGTTCCGGCTCGGCGCCGGAATCCGCGCGGGCCTGCAGAAGATCGCGCAGGAGACCGGCGCCAGCCCGTTCATGGTCGCGCAGGCGGCGTTCGCGGCGCTGCTGACGCGGCTGGGCGCGGGGACGGACGTGCCGGTCGGGTCGCCGATCGCGGGCCGGACCGACGAGGCGCTGGACGACCTGGTCGGCATGTTCGTCAACATGCTCGTCTTCCGCACCGACACCTCCGGGGACCCGTCGTTCCGGGAGCTGGTCGCCCGGGTGAAGGAGACCGACCTCGCCGCCTACGCCCACCAGGACGTCCCGTTCGAGCGGCTCGTCGAGGTGCTCAACCCGCCCCGTCACCTCGCCCGCCACCCGCTGTTCCAGGTCGGGCTGACGTTCCAGAACAACCCGGCGGCGCGGCTGGAGATGCCCGGCTTCGCCGCCGAGGTGGAACCGCTCACCGCCGGGGTGTCCCGCTTCGACCTCCTGATGATCCTCACCGAGCGGGAGGACGGGCTCGACGGCGAGCTGGAGTACGCGCTCGACCTCTACGACCCGGCCACCGCGCGCGGCCTCGTCGAGCGGTTCGAGCGGTACCTGGAGTCGCTGCTCGCCGACCCCGACGCCCCCATCGGCGCCCCCGACGTCCTGTCGCCGCGGGAGCGCTCGCTGGTCCTCGGCGACTGGGCGGGCGGATCGGCGCGCCCTGCCGGACGGGCCACGATCCCCGCGCTGTTCGAGGCGCAGGCGGCGGTTCGTCCGGGTGCGGTGGCGGTGTCGTTCGAGGGTGTGTCGTGGACGTATGGGGAGGTGAACGCGAGGGCGAATCGTCTGGCTCGGCGGCTGGTGGAGAAGGGTGCGGGGCCTGAGCAGTTCGTGGCCTTGGCTCTGCCGCGTTCGGCGGAGCTGGTGGTGGCGATCCTCGGAGTGCTCAAGGCGGGGGCGGCCTACGTCCCGATCGATCCGGACTACCCGCAGGACCGCATCGCCTCCATGCTCGAAGACGCCCACCCGGTCCTGACCTTGCGCCCCGAGGACCTCGCCGATCTGGACGCGTCCGGGTACGACGACGGCGACCTCGGCATCACGATCTCCCCGGACCACCCCGCGTACGTGATCTACACGTCGGGTTCGACGGGGCGTCCGAAGGGTGTGGTGGTTCCGCACCAGAATGTGGTGCGGTTGCTGCGTTCGACCGAGGAGTGGTTCGACTTCGGTCCGCAGGACGTCTGGACCCTGTTCCACTCCTATGCGTTCGACTTCTCGGTGTGGGAGCTGTGGGGTGCGCTGCTCTACGGGGGCAGGCTCGTCGTCGTTCCCTACCTGACCTCGCGTTCGCCGGACGACTTCCTCGCTCTCCTGGAGAGGGAGCGGGTGACGGTCCTCAACCAGACCCCGTCGGCCTTCTACCAGTTGATGGCGGCCGATAAGCAGAACCCGGGCAGGGACCTCGCTCTGCGCTACATCGTCTTCGGCGGTGAGGCGCTCGACCTGGGGCGCCTGGAGGACTGGTACTCCCGCCATGACGAGAACGCGCCGGTCCTGGTCAACATGTACGGGATCACCGAGACGACCGTGCACGTCTCGTACGTGGCGCTGGACCGCGCCTATGCGGCGACCGCGCCTGGCAGCGTCATCGGTGTCGGCATTCCGGACCTGCGCGTCTACGTCCTGGACGGCCGTCTCCAGCCGGTCCCGCCCGGTGTCGTCGGCGAGTTGTACGTCGCGGGGCCGGGTCTGGCGCGCGGGTACCTGAACCGTCCCGGCCTGTCCGCCGAGCGGTTCGTCGCCGACCCGCACGGCGAGCCAGGCACCCGCATGTACCGGACGGGCGACGTGGGCCGGTGGCTGGCCGGAGGCCGTCTCGAATACCTCGGGCGCGGCGACCGGCAGGTGCAGCTGCGCGGCTTCCGGATCGAGCCGGGCGAGATCGAGTCGGCGCTGGTCCGCCACGAGGCGGTCACGGACGCCGCTGTGATCGTCCGGGACGACCGGCTCGTCGCCTACGTGGCGGGCAGCGGAGCCGATGCCGCCGAGCTGCGCCGGTTCGTCGGCAGAGAACTGCCCGACTACATGGTTCCGGCGGCCGTCGTGGAGCTGGACGCTCTGCCGCTGACCTCGAACGGCAAGCTGGACCGCAAAGCGCTTCCTGCGCCGGACTTCGGGGCGAAGGTGTCGTCGCGGGCGCCGCGCACCGAGCAGGAGGAGACGCTCGCGCGCCTGTTCGCCGAGGTTCTGGGGTTGGAGCGGGTCGGGATCGACGACGGGTTCTTCGATCTGGGCGGCGACTCCATCATCGCGATCCAGCTCGTCTCCCGCGCCCGCCAGTCCGGCCTGGTCATCACGCCCCGCGAGGTCTTCCAGCACCAGACCGTCGAAGAGCTCGCCGCCACCGCCGAACCGGTCGGCGAGGGCAAGGAGATCGAGGCGGAGGCGCCGGGCGCCGGGGTCGGGCCCGTCCCCCTCACACCGATCATCGCCTGGCTGCGCGACCGGGTGGGCGGCGACGCGTCGCTGATCAGCGGATTCCACCAGGCGATGCTGCTGCGCACCCCGCCCGGCCTCGGCGCGGAGCGGCTGGCCGCCGCGCTGGCGGTCCTGCTCGACCACCACGACGTCCTGCGCCTGCGCCTCGACACCGGCGGCGGCCGGTGGCGGCCGGTCGTCCGCCCGCCGGGCTCGGTCGACGCCGCCGCCCTCGTCACCCGCGTCGACGTCGCGGGACTGGACGGCGACAAGGTCCAGGCGGTCGTCGCCGAGCAGGCCGCCGCCGCCCGCGACCGCCTCGACCCGGCCGCCGGGACGGTCGCGCAGCTCGTCTGGTTCGACGCCGACCGCGAGCAGGGACGCCTCCTCGTCGTCCTGCACCACCTGGTCGTGGACGGCGTGACCTGGCGCATCCTCCTGCCCGACCTCGTCACCGCCTGGGCCGGGGGAGAACTCCAGCCGGTCGGGACGTCCTTCCGCCGCTGGGCGCAGAAGCTCACCGCCGCCGAGCGGAGCGCACAGGACCTGGAGGACTGGCTCGACATCGTCGACGGCCCGCCGCAGAAGCTCGCGGACCGCCCGCTCGACCCGCGCGCGGACATCGCGGCCCGCGCCCGCTCCCTCACCCTCGACCTGCCCGCCGACGTGACCGGGCCCCTGCTCACCGAGGTCCCGGCCGCGTTCCACGGGCGCGCCAACGACGTGCTGCTCACCGGCCTCGCCCTCGCCGTCGCCCAGTGGCGCAGGCGCCGCGGCGGGCGCGGCACCGGCGTGCTGGTCGACCTCGAAGGCCACGGCCGCGAGGACTCCGTGCCGGGCGTGGACGTCTCGCGCACGGCCGGCTGGTTCACCTCGATCCACCCCGTCCGGCTGGACGCGGGGGGCGCGACCGGCGGCGCGGCCGTCAAGAAGGTCAAGGAGCAGCTGCGCGCCGTCCCGGACGTCCTCGGCTACGGCCTGCTGCGCCACGTGGACGGCGACGAGGAGCTCGCCGAGGTCCCGCGGGCGCAGATCGCGTTCAACTACCTCGGCCGGATCGCGGACGGCGGCGACGGCGGGGACTGGACGCTCGCGCCCGAGGAGCTGCCCGCCGGGGAGGACCCCCTCATGCCGATGGCGCACGCCCTGGAGGTCAACGCCCTCACCCGGGACCTGCCCGCGGGCCCGGTGCTGTCGGCGACCTGGACATGGCCCGGCGGGCTGCTGGACTCCGCCGACGTCCGGGAGCTGGCCGAGGGCTGGTTCGCGGCGCTGCGCGGCCTCGTCGCGGACGTCGCCGGCGGCGCGGCCGGCGGGTTCACCCCGTCCGACCTGCTGGTGGAGCTGGACCAGGGCGAGATCGACAAGCTGCAGACCGCGTGGAGGCAGAAGAAGTGAACCGGGGCGACCTCGAGGACATCCTGCCGCTGTCGCCGCTGCAGCAGGGCTTCTTCTTCCACGCCCTCTTCGACGCCGGCGACGGCGACGTCTACACGGCCCAGCTCGTCCTGGACCTGGAGGGCCCCCTCGACGTCGCCGCGCTGCGGACCGCAGCCGAGACGCTGCTGCGCCGCCATCCCAACCTGCGCGCCGCGTTCTGGCACGAGGACCTGTCGCGGCCCGTGCAGGTCGTGCCGCGCACCGTCGCGCTGCCGTGGGAGGAGATCGCCGCCGACGGCGCCGGGGCCGACGCCGTCGTGCTGCGGGAACGGGCGCGCGGCTTCGACATGACCGCGCCGCCGCTGCTGCGGTTCGTCCTCGTCCGCATGGGCCCCGAGCGGTATCGGCTGATCTTCACCAACCACCACATCCTGCTGGACGGCTGGTCCACGCCGATCATGGTGACCGAGCTGTTCCTGCTGTACATGCAGGGCGGCCACGACGCCGGGATGCCCCGCGTCACCCCCTACAAGAACTACCTGGCCTGGCTCTCCCGCCAGGACCGCGCGGCCGCCGAGGACGCCTGGCGCCGCGCGCTGGACGGCGTGGAGGAGCCCGGACTCGTCGCTCCCGCGGCCGCCGCCCGCGCGCCCGAACCGCCCGAGCGCACGACCACCGCGCTGGACGAGCGCGCCACCCGCCGCCTCACCCGCGCCGCCCGCCGCCACGGCGTCACGCTGAGCACCGTCCTGCAGGGCGCCTGGGGACTCGTCCTCGGACGGCTCCTCGGCAGGGGGGACGTGGTGTTCGGCGCGACCGTCTCCGGCCGTCCCCCCGAGCTGCCGGGCATCGAGCAGATGATCGGCCTCTTCATCAACACGCTGCCGGTCCGCGTCCGGTACCGGCTGGACGAGCCGCTCGGCGCGCTGATGGAGCGGCTCCAGGACGAGCAGACCGAGCTGCTCGCCCACCACCATCTCGGCCTCACCGACATCCAGCGGGCGGCGGGCCACGGCGGCGCGCTGTTCGACACGATGACGGTGCTGGAGAACTACCCGTTCGACCCGTCCTCGATGGACGGCTCCCTCAACGGCGTCCGCATCGCCGGGGCCGACTCCTACGACGCCACCCACTTCCCCCTGTCCTTCGTCGCCGTCCCGGGCGAGAGCCTCTCGCTCCGCCTGCACTACCGGCCCGACGTCTTCGAGGCGCCCGCCGTGGAGGCGCTGCTCGCGCGCGTCCGCCGCTTCCTGGAGGCGTTCGCCGAGGACGCGGACCAGATGATCGGCGCGGTGGACCTCGCGGACGGCGCCGAACGAGCGAACCTCGCCGCCTGGAACGACACCGCCTGGAACGACACCGCCGCCGACGCTCCGTCGGGCACCCTCGCGGCCCTGTTCGAGGCCCAGGCCGCCCGCACCCCGGACGAGACCGCCCTCGTCTGCGGCGACGCCCGGCTGACCTACGCCGAGCTGAACGCGCGCGCCAACCGCCTCGCGCACGAGCTGATCGCGCGGGGCGTCGGCCCCGAGGACCGCGTCGCGCTCGTCCTGCCGCGCACCCCCGAGATCGTCGTCGCGATCCTCGGGGTCCTGAAGGCGGGCGCCGCGTACGTGCCCGTCGACCCCGAGTACCCGGCCGATCGCGTCGCCTCCACGCTGGACGACTGCCGCCCGGTGCTGACCATCACCGCCGGCGACTTCCCGGACGCCGCGGGCCGGCCCTCCCACGACCCCGCCGACGGGGAGCGGGTCCGGAGCCTCCGGGCGGACAACGCCGCCTACGTCATCTACACGTCGGGATCCACCGGACGCCCCAAGGGCGTGACCGTCCCGCACTCGGGCGTGCTCAACTACTTCGAGGCCCACCGGGACGCGTTCTTCGACCCGCTCGTCGAGTCCGCCGGCGGCCGCCGGATGCGGTTCGCCCACCTGGCGTCGTTCTCGTTCGACACGTCCTGGATGGGCCTGCTGTGGATGATGTACGGCCACGAGCTGCACCTCATCGACGACGAGACCCGCCGCGACGTGGAGGCCTACACCGCGTACGTTGCGCGCGCGCGGATCGACCTGGTGAACACCACCCCGTCGCACTTCACCTCGCTCCGCGAGGCGGGGCTGCTGGACGCCGACGGCCGGCACCGGCCCTCGCAGCTCCTCCTCGGCGGCGAGGCGATCAGCGAGAGCCTGTGGACGGAGCTGCGGGCCGTCCCCGGCCTCACCGCCCGCAACTTCTACGGGCCCACCGAGTCGACCGTCGACACCATGAACGCGGCGGTCGCCGACAGCGACCGCCCGACCGTCGGCGCGCCCCAGCGGGGCACCCGGGCCTACGTGCTCGACCGCGCGCTCCAGCCCGTCCCGGCCGGCGTCCCCGGCGAGCTGTACCTCGCGGGCGCGCAGCTCGCGCGCGGCTACCACGACCGGCCCGGCCTGTCCGCCGAGCGCTTCGTCGCCGACCCGTTCGGCGCGCCCGGCGACCGCATGTACCGCACCGGGGACCTCGCCCGGTGGCGGCCGGACGGGACGGTCGAGTACCTCGGCCGCGCCGACGACCAGGTGAAGATCCGCGGCTTCCGGGTGGAGCCGGGGGAGATCGAGAACGTCCTCGCCGGATGCCCCGGCGTCGCGCGGGCCGCCGTCGTCGTCCGCGAGGACCGCCCGGGCGACCGGCGCCTCGCCGCCTACCTCGTCGGGCCCGACGCCGACGCCGCCGCCGTCCGGCGGTACGCGGCCGAGCGGCTCCCCGACTACATGGTCCCCTCGTTCACCGTCCTGGACGCGCTGCCGCTCACCGTGAACGGCAAGCTCGACCGGGCCGCGCTGCCCGCGCCCGACGCCGGCGCCGCCGCCGGCCGCGCGCCGCGCTCGCCCCGGGAGGAGATCCTCTGCGGCCTGTTCGCCGAGGTCCTCGGGGTGCCGAGGGTCGGCGTGGACGACGGCTTCTTCGACCTCGGCGGCGACTCCCTCACCGCGACCCGCCTCGTCAGCCGGATCCGCTCCGCGCTCGGCGCCGAGCTGCCCGTCCGGGCGCTGTTCGAGGCGCCCACCGCGGCGGGCCTCGCCGGACGGCTCGCCGAGGCGGACGGGGACGTCCGCCCGCCGCTGGTGCGCGCCGAGCGTCCGGACGTCGTCCCGCTGTCGTACGCGCAGCAGCGGCTCTGGTTCCTCAACCGGTTCGAGGGCGCCCCCGCGGCGTTCAACATGCCGATCGCGCTGCGCCTGGACGGCGCGCTCGACCTCGCCGCGCTGCGCGCCGCGCTGGCCGACGTCGCGGCGCGCCACGAGCCCCTCCGCACGATCTTCCCCGACCGGTCGGGGACCGCCCGGCAGCTCGTCCTCGACCCCGCCGACGCCCGCCCCCGCCTCGACGTCGCGGAGGTGGAGGAGAGCGCGCTGCCCGCGGCGCTGGCCGCGACGGTCGGGCAGGGCTTCGACCTGTCGGTGGAGCCGCCGCTGCGCGCCCGCCTGTTCGCCCTCGGCGGCGGCGCGCACGTCCTCATGCTCGTCCTACACCACATCGCGGCGGACGGCTGGTCGATGGCGCCGCTGGCCCGGGACGTGATCCTCGCTTACGCGGCGCGTGCGGAGGGTCGGGAGCCGCAGTGGTCGCCGTTGCCCGTGCAGTATGCGGACTACACGCTCTGGCAGCGGGAGTTGTTCGGTTCGGAGGATGATCCGGGCAGCTTGATCTCGCAGCAGATCGGTTACTGGCGTGAGGCGTTGGCGGGGTTGCCGGAGGAGTTGTCGCTGCCGGCCGACCGGCCGCGCCCGGCGCAGGCGTCCTACCGGGGCGGAACGTACGCGTTCGAGCTGGACGCCGAACTCCACGCCGAACTCCTGGCCCTCGCCCGGCAGAGCGGCGCGACACTCTTCATGGTCATGCAGGCGGCGTTCGCGGCGCTGCTGACGCGGCTGGGAGCGGGGACGGACGTGCCGGTCGGGTCGCCGATCGCGGGCCGGACCGACGAGGCGCTGGACGACCTGGTCGGCATGTTCGTCAACATGCTCGTCCTGCGCACCGACACCTCCGGGGACCCGTCGTTCCGGGAGCTGGTCGCCCGGGTGAAGGAGACCGACCTCGCCGCCTACGCCCACCAGGACCTGCCGTTCGAGCGGCTCGTCGAGGTGCTCAACCCGGCGCGGTCGATGGCGCGGCACCCGCTGTTCCAGGTCGTCCTGTCCTTCCAGAACAACCCCGAGGCGCGGCTCGAACTGGACGGCCTGACCGGCGGCGCCGAGCCCCTGGCGGCGGGCACCGCCAAGTACGACCTGTCCCTCTACCTGGAGGAGCGCCACGGCGCCGACGGCGCGCCCGGCGGCATCGAGGCCGGCCTCGAATACGCCCTCGACCTCTTCGACCCCGCCACCGCCGAGGCGATCGCCCGGCGGTTCGAGCGCCTCGTCCGCGAACTGGTCGCCGACCCCGACGCGCCCGTCACCACCGCCGAGATCCTCGACCGCGGCGAACGGCGCACGCTGCTGCGCCGCTGGGCGGGCGGCAGGGGCGGCGAGGCCCCGCGCACGACGATCCCCGCGCTGTTCGAGGCGCAGGCGGCGGTTCGTCCGGGTGCTGTGGCGGTGTCGTTCGAGGGTGTGTCGTGGACGTATGGGGAGGTGAACGCGAGGGCGAATCGTCTGGCTCGGCGGCTGGTGGAGCAGGGGGTGGGGCCTGAGCAGTTCGTGGCTTTGGCTCTGCCGCGTTCGGCGGAGCTGGTGGTGGCGATCCTCGGAGTGCTCAAGGCGGGGGCGGCTTACCTCCCGATCGATCCGGACTACCCGCAGGACCGCATCGCCTCCATGCTCGAAGACGCTCGTCCTGCCGCGACCTTGCGTCCGGAGGACTTGGAGGGGCTGGACGACCCGGGTCTTCCCGCTACCGACCTCGGTCTCGCCATCGACCCCGACCATCCGGCTTACGTGATCTACACGTCGGGTTCGACGGGGCGTCCGAAGGGTGTGGTGGTTCCGCATCAGAACGTGGTGCGGTTGCTGCGTTCGACCGAGGAGTGGTTCGACTTCGGTCCGCAGGACGTCTGGACGCTGTTCCATTCGTATGCGTTCGACTTCTCAGTGTGGGAGCTGTGGGGTTCCCTGCTGTACGGCGGCAGGCTCGTCGTCGTCCCCTACCTGACGTCCCGTTCGCCGGACGACTTCCTGGACTTGCTCGCGGCCGAGAAGGTCACCGTCCTCAACCAGACCCCGTCGGCCTTCTACCAGTTGATGGCGGCCGACAAGCAGAACCCGGGCAGGGACCTCGCTCTGCGCTACATCGTCTTCGGCGGTGAGGCACTCGACCTGGGACGCCTGGAGGACTGGTACTCCCGGCACCCGGAGGACGCCCCCGTCCTGGTCAACATGTACGGGATCACCGAGACCACCGTGCACGTCTCCTACCTCGCCCTCGACCCCGTCCACGCGGCCACGGCGGCGGGGAGCCTCATCGGCGTCGGCATTCCGGACCTGCGCGTCTACGTCCTGGACGGCCGTCTCCAGCCGGTCCCGCCCGGCGTCGTCGGCGAGTTGTACGTCGCGGGGCCGGGCCTGGCGCGCGGGTATCTGAACCGTCCTGGCCTGTCCGCCGAGCGGTTCGTCGCCGACCCGCACGGGAAGCCCGGCACCCGCATGTACCGCACGGGCGACCTCGGCCGCTGGCGCACCGACGGGACCCTCGACTACCTCGGGCGCGGCGACCAGCAGGTGCAGCTGCGCGGCTTCCGGATCGAACCGGGCGAGATCCAGGCCGTCCTGACCAGGCACGAGGACGTCCGCGACGCCGCCGTCGTGGTCCGCGACGACCGCCTCATCGCCTACGTCGTCGCGCCCGGAGCCGACACCGCCGAGCTGCGCCGCTTCGCCGCGAAGGCCCTGCCCGACCACATGGTTCCGGCGGCCGTCGTGGAGCTGGACGCTCTGCCGCTGACCTCGAACGGCAAGCTGGACCGCAAGGCGCTCCCCGCCCCCGATTTCGGGGCGAAGGTGTCGTCGCGGGCGCCGCGCACCGAGCAGGAGGAGACATTCGCGCGCCTGTTCGCCGAAGTCCTGGGGTTGGAGCGGGTCGGGATCGACGACGGGTTCTTCGACCTGGGCGGCGACTCCATCATCGCGATCCAGCTCGTCTCCCGCGCCCGCCAGTCCGGCCTGGTCATCACGCCCCGCGAGGTCTTCCAGCACCAGACCGTCGAAGAACTCGCCGCCACCGCCAAGCCGGTCGGCGAGGGTGAGCAGACCGAGGCGGAGGCGCCGGGCGCGGGCATCGGCCGCGTCCCCGCCACCCCGATCATGCGCTGGTTCCAGGAGCTGCACGGCCCCGTCGACGGCTACAGCCAGCGCATGCTGCTCCAGGTCCCGCCGGACCTCGGCACGGAGCGGCTGACCGCCGCGCTCCAGACGCTCCTGGACCACCACGACATGCTCCGCCTGCGCGTGGACGGCGCCGAGTTCGAGGTCGCCGAGCCCGGCGCCGTCGACGCCGCGCCCCTCGTCCGCCGCGTGGACGTCGCCGGGCTCGCCGCCGCGGACCTGCGCGCCGTGCTCGCCGCCGAGGCCGAGGTCGCCCGCCGCGCCCTCGACCCGGCCGCCGGGACCATGGCGCGGCTCGTCTGGTTCGACGCGGGGCCCGCCGCGTCCGGGCGGCTCCTGCTCACCGTCCACCACCTGGCCGTGGACGGCGTCTCGTGGCGGATCCTCCTGCCCGACCTGGTCACGGCCTGGGCCGGGGGCGGTCTCGACCCCGTCCCGACCTCGTTCCGCCGCTGGGCGCAGCGCCTCGCCGCCGAGGCGTCCGACCCCGCCCGCACGGCGGAGCTGCCGCTCTGGGAGGACGTCCTCGCCACCCCCGACCCCGTTCTCGGCGCCCGGCCGCTGGACCCGGCCGCCGACACCTTCGGGACGGCCCGGCACCTCACCCTCGACCTGCCCGCCGACGTGACCGGGCCGCTGCTCACCGACGTGCCCGCCGCGTTCCACGGGCGCGCCAACGACGTGCTGCTCACCGGCCTCGCCCTCGCCGTCGCCGAATGGCGGCGCGAGCGGGGCGCGTCCGAGGACACGGCGGTCCTCATCGACCTCGAGGGGCACGGCCGCGAGGAGATCGTCCCCGGCGTCGACCTGTCCCGCACCGCCGGCTGGTTCACCTCCATCTACCCGGTGCGCCTGGACGCGGGCCTGGTCGAGCCAGCCGACGTCCGCGAGGGCGGCCAGGCCGTGGGCACCGCCCTCAAGCGGGTCAAGGAGCAGCTCCGCGAGATCCCCGACAACGGCATCGGGTACGGGCTGCTCCGCCACCTCAACCCGGCGGCCGGCGAGCGGCTGCGCGGCCGCCCGCAGATCGCGTTCAACTACCTCGGCCGCTCCGCCACGCCCGAGGCCACCGACTGGGGGCCGGCCGGCCAGGCCGACGGCGACGCCCTCGGCGCCGGCCAGGACGCCGCGCTCGGCCTCGTCCACGCGATCGAGGTCAACGCGCACACCCGCGAGCTGCCCGGCGGCCCCGAGCTGTCCGCGACGTGGACGTGGGCCGGCGACCTGTTCGACGGCGACGCGATCGAGGACCTCGCCGGCCGCTGGTACGCGGCGCTGCGCGGCCTCGTCGCGCACGTCGCCGGCGCCGCCGAGGGCCCCGTCGGCGGGTTCACCCCGTCGGACCTTTCCCTGGTGGACGTCAGCCAGGACGAGATCGACGAGCTCGCCGCCGAGCTCGACGGCGAATGGGAGCTGGAGTGAGCAGGTCGCAGCTTGAGGACATCCTCCCGCTCTCCCCGCTGCAGGAGGGGCTGTTCTTCCACGCCCTCTACGGCTCCGGCCACGACGTCTACACCGCGCAGATCGTGTTCGACCTGCACGGCCCGCTGGACGCGGACGCGCTGAAGGCCGCCGCGGCGGCGCTGCTGCGCCGGCACGCGAACCTGCGGGCCGGGTTCCGGCAGCGCAAGGAGGGCTCACCGGTCCAGGTCGTCCAGCGCACGGTGCGGCTGCCGTGGCAGGACGAGGACCTGTCGGCCCTGCCCGGACCCGAACGCGAGGCCAGGGCCCGCGAACTGGCCGCCGCCGAACGCGCCCGCCCGTTCGACATGGCGAGGCCGCCGCTGCTGCGCTTCATGCTCATCAGGCTCGCGGACGGCCTGCACCGCATGGTCTTCACCAACCACCACATCCTGCTGGACGGCTGGTCCACGCCCGTCCTGCAGACCGAGCTGTTCGCGCTCTACCTCGCCGGGGGCGACGACACCGGCATGCCGCGCGTCGCCCCCTACAAGAACTACCTGGCCTGGCTCGCCGCGCAGGACCGCGCCGCCGCCGAGGACGCCTGGCGCCGCGCCCTCGACGGCGTCCACGAGCCCACGCTCGTCGCGCCCGGCGCGCCCGAGCCGGACTCCGGCGACGGCACGCCGGGACGCGTCCGCACCCGCCTCACCGAGGAGCTCACCTCCGCGCTCAACGCGCGCGCCCGCGCCCAGGGCGTCACGCTGAACACGGTCGTGCAGCTCGCCTGGGCGGCGCTGCTCAGCGGCCTCACCGGCGCGGACGACGTCGTGTTCGGGGCGGCCGTCTCCGGCCGCCCGCCGGAGCTCCCCGGCGTCGAGCAGATGATCGGCCTGTTCATCAACACGCTGCCGATCCGCGTCCGGGTCCGCCCCGCCGACACCGTCGCCGAGGCGCTCGCCCGCCTCCAGGACGAGCAGGCCGCGCTGATGCCGCACCACCACCTCGGGCTGGCCGACATCCAGCGCCTCACGGGCACCGGGACGCTGTTCGACACCATGACCGTCCTGGAGAACTACCCGTTCGACCCGGACGCCGCCGGCGCCGACCTCGGCGGGCTGACCCTCCGCGACGTGGACGGGTACGACGCCACCCACTACCCGCTGACGTTCGCCGCCGTCCCCGGCCGCCGCCTGTCCCTGCGCATCGACCACCGCCCCGACCTGTTCGGCCGGGACGACGCCGAGCGGCTGATGCGGCGCCTCCTGCGCATCCTGGACGCGGTCGCGCACCGGCCGCACCTGCCGCTCGGCCGCATCCCGGTCCTGGACGACGAGGAACGCGCCGACGTCCTGCGGAACTGGCAGGGGGCCCGGACGGACCGCGCCCCCGGCACCCTCACCGGCCGGTTCGCCGCGCAGTGCGCGAAGAACCCGGACGCGACCGCCCTCCGCGCGGCCGGGGAGCCGATCGCCTACGCGGAGCTGGACGCCCGCGCGAACCGGCTGGCGCACCGGCTGATCGAACTGGGCGTCGGCCCGGAGACGTGCGTCGCCCTCCTGCTCGAACGGTCCGCCGACGTCGCCGTCGCGTCCCTGGCGGTCCTCAAGGCGGGCGGCGCCTACGCGCCCGTCCACCCCGGCCAGCCGCCGGAGCGGATCGCGTGGGCGGTCCGCGAGGCCGGCGCGCCCGTCCTGGTCGTCGACGGCGCCATGCGCGACCGGGCCGCCGCCCTCGGCGCCGCCGCGCGGATCGTCGCCGTGGACGACCCGGACCTCGCCGGCGCGCCGGACACCGACCCGGGGGTGCCGTGCCACCCGGACCAGCTCGCCTTCGTGTTCTTCACCTCGGGTTCCACCGGCCTGCCGAAGGGCGTCATGGTGACGCACCGCGACGCCGTCGCCCTCGCCACCGACGGACGGCTGCGGGGCGGCGCCCACGACCGGGTCCTCGTCCACTCCTCGCACGCGTTCGACGCGTCGACCTACGAGCTGTGGACGCCGCTGCTGAACGGCGGCACGGCCGTCATCGCGCCCCCCGGCCACCTGGACGCCGCCGCGCTGCAGGAGGTCATCGAGACCGAGGACGTCACCGCCGCCTTCCTCACCACCACCCTGTTCAACCTCGTCGGCGAGGAGCGCCCGCACGCCTTCGCCCGGCTCCGCGAGGTGCTGACCGGCGGGGAGGCCGGGTCGCCCGCCGCGATGCGCAAGGTCCTCGCCGCCTGCCCGGACACCGAGCTCGTCCACGTGTACGGGCCCACCGAGGCCACCACGTACGCGACCGCCGCGCCGCTGCGCGGGCCCCTCGCCGACCCGGCGGAGCGCACGCCGGTGCTCGGCCGCCCCTACGACGACATGCGCGTCTACGTGCTGGACCAGGGGCTGCGCCCCGTCCCGCCCGGCGTCGTCGGCGAGGCCTACCTCGCGGGCGCCGGCGTCGCCCGCGGCTACCTGCGGCGGCCCGCGCTCACCGCCGAACGGTTCGTCGCCGACCCGTTCGGCGCGCCCGGCGACCGCATGTACCGGACCGGCGATCTCATGCGGTGGCGGCTCGACGGGAACCTGGAGTACGTCGACCGCGCCGACCTCCAGGTCAAGATCCGCGGCTTCCGGATCGAGCTGGGCGAGGTCGAGGCGGCGATCGCCGCGCACCCCGGCGTCGCCAACGTGGCCGTCGTCGCCCGCGAGGAGGCGTCCGGCGCCAAGGCGCTCGTCGCCTACGTCATCGCGCCCGCTCTGGCCTCCCCGGAGGACGGGACCCCGGAGAGCGCCGGGGAGAGGCGGCCGACGGACGGCCTGCGCGAGTTCGTCCGGGCACGGCTGCCGGAGTACATGGTGCCCGCCGCGTTCGTCCGGCTGGACACGTTCCCCGTCGGCCCGACCGGCAAGCTCGACCGGCGCGCCCTGCCCGCCCCCGACTACGCCGCGGCCGGCGGCCGCGACCCGCGCACCCCCGAGGAGGAGCGGCTGTGCGGGCTGGTCGCGGACGTCCTCGGCCTCGACCGGGTCGCCGCCGACGTCAGCTTCTTCGACCTCGGCGGCGACAGCATCGCCGCGCTGAAGCTCTCCACCCGGGCCCGGCAGGCCGGGGTCGAGCTGACGCCCCGCGACGTGTTCACCCACCAGACCGTCGAGGCGCTCGCCAGGGCCGGGGACCCGGGCGACCGGATCGGCTTCGAGGTGCTGCTCCCGATCCGGACGCGCGGGTCCCGCCCGTCGGTGTTCTTCGTCCACCCGGCCGGCGGCCTCGCCTGGCCCTACCTGCAGTTCCAGCGGCACCTCGGGCCGGACCAGCCCGTCTACGGGCTGCAGGCCCGCGCGTTCACGCGGTCCGAGCTGCCGGAGTCGGTGGCGGAGATGGCCGGGGACTACCTGGAGCAGATCAGGTCGGTGCGGCCGTCCGGGCCCTACCACCTCGCGGGCTGGTCCCTCGGCGGCCTCGTCGCCTACGAGATGGCCGTCCGGCTCCAGGCCGAGGGCGAGACCGTCGGGCTCCTCGCGCTCATCGACTCCTACCACGGCCAGGACCTCGCGGGGGACGAGCGGGAGATCCTGCCCGAGCTGCTGCAGGGCATCGGCGTCGACGCCAGGGCGATCGCCCCGGACGGAAACCCCGACATGGAGCAGATCATGGGGATCCTCGCCGACCGCGACGACGCCCTCGCCACCCTCGGCGAGGACGACCTGGTCAACGTCTACCGCAACTACGAGAACGGGCTCCGGCAGGCCGGGGAGTACCGGCCGGGACGGTTCCGCGGCGACGTGGTGTTCTTCACCGCCCAGCGGGGCCGCACCGCGCAGTCGCCCACCGGGCCGTCCAACTGGGGGCCGCTCGTGGACGGCGAGATCGAGGACTACCCGGTCGACACCGAGCACCACCTGCTCATGGACCCGGGCCCGGCCGCAGAGATGGGCGCCGTCCTGGCCGCAAAGCTCGACAAACTCCACAGCGGAACGCGGGATCGCTGAAGCAGGCACGGAAAGGAACACCATGTCGAACCCCTTCGAGGACCCGGACGGCACCTACCTCGTGCTCGTCAACGACGAGGGCCAGCACTCCCTGTGGCCGTCCTTCGCCGAGGTCCCCGCTGGCTGGACGGTGGCCAAGGACGAGGACACCCGCCAGGCGTGCCTCGACTACGTCGACGAGAACTGGACGGACATGCGGCCGAAGAGCCTCGTCGAGGCCATGGGTGAGTGAGGCGGGCTGGAGGCCGCCGGAGACCGGGCGTCTGCGGATCCCCTCGGTCACCGAGTGGGAGATGGAGATGCTGGACGCCGCCGACCTGCGGCCCGCACCGCTACCGGGCGTCGAGATGACGTTCACCCTCGCCGGGCTGCCGTCCCCGGACGTCAGCCGCGCCCTCTACGCGACCGTCGGCGCCCGCGTCTGCTGGACCGACCGCTTCCCGTGGACGTACGAGCAGTGGCGGGCCTGGGTGGAGCGCCCGGAGCTGTCCACCTGGATCGCCATGGCCGAGGGCACGATCGCGGGCTTCTTCGAGATCGAGGCGCAGCCCCGCGGCGACACCGAGATCCACCTGGTGGGGCTCACCCCCGCGTTCGTCGGGCGCGGCTACGGCGGCTACCTCGTCGAGCAGTGCACCCGCCGCGCCTGGCAGCGCGGCGAGCTGTGGGCGCTCGCCGGCGGGCCCGCGACGCGCGTGTGGCTGCGCACCAGCAGCCTCGACCACCCGAACGCCATCGCCAACTACCGGAGGCGGGGCTTTAAGGTGGCGGCGGAGAGCACCGCGCCGAAGCTCGTGCCGGACCCGCGGGTCGCGCCGTGGCCGCTGCCGGGCGACCCCCGCGCGGAGTCCCGCAGACACGAGGAGGAGGAGTTGATCACGTGACCTGGTTCCGCTGCCCCGAGCCGCGCCCCTGGGCGTCGATGCGGCTGTTCTGCCTGCCGCACGCGGGCGGGTCGGCGGTGTTCTACCGGTCGTGGGCCAAGGAGGCCGGCCCAGCCGTCGAGGTCCAGGCCGTCCAGTACCCGGGGCGCGCCGACCGGATGGCGGACGCGTTCGTCACCGACGCCCGGCAGCTCGCCCGCCTCATCGCCGGCGCGATGGCGCCGCTGACGGACCGCCCCGCCGCGCTGTTCGGCCACAGCATGGGCGCCGTCCTCGCCTACGAGGTGGCCCGGCTGCTGGAGGAGCGGGGCGCCGCTCCCGTGCACGTGTTCGCCTCGGGGGCCCGCCCGCCCGACGACCGGGGCGACGAGCGCGTCGGCGACAAGGACGACGACGGCCTCGTCGCCGAGCTGGTGGGTCTCGGAGGAACCGACGCGGAACTGCTCGCGGAGCCGGAGCTGCGCGAGCTCGTCCTGCCGTACGTCCGCAACGACTTCACGCTGATCGAGCGGTACGCGCACCGGCCCGAGCCGCCGCTGACCGTCCCGGTGACCGCGATCATCGGGGACGCCGACCCGCACGTGGACCGGGAGCGGGCCCGCGGCTGGGAGCGCGCCACCCGCGGCCGGTTCGCGCTCCGGGTGCTTCCCGGCGGGCACTTCTACCTGGCCGAGCAGCGGTCCGCCGTGATCGCCGAGGTGCTGCGGACCCTGGAGGTCCCCGCCCTCTGACGTGGCGGACGGGCCGCCCCCACGGGAGTCCGTGGCGGGGGCGGCCCGTCGCTGAGGGGGAGCCTCCTGAGGGGTCGTCTAGTAGACGGACGCCCCGTACACCGACAGCGGCTCGGTGATGGGCTGGAAGAACGTCGTCCCGCCCGAGGAGCAGTTGCCGCTGCCGCCCGAGGTCAGGCCGAGCGCGGTGCTCCCGGCGAACAGGGAGCCGCCGCTGTCGCCCGGCTCGGCGCACACCGTGGTGCGGATGAGGCCGCTGACGCTGCCCTCCTGGTAGTTCACCGTCTGGTTGAGGGCGGTGACCTGACCGCTGTGCAGGCCGGTGGTGCTGCCACTGCGGTACACGGTCTGGCCGACGGAGGCGTTCCCCGCGCTGGTGATGTCGCGGGTGCCGCTGTAGAGGCTGACCGAGCCCTGCGTGTCGGTGGGCGTCGAGGAGTAGGTGACGATGCCGTAGTCGTTGCCGGGGAAGCTGCTGCCGGCGGTGCGGCCCAGCGTCCGGCCCGAGCTGTCGGTCCAGGTCGAACCGATGTTGGTGCAGTGCCCGGCCGTGATGAAGGCGTAGCCGCTTCCCCTCCTGACGTTGAAGCCCAGCGAGCAGCGGGCGCCGCCGGTGTAGATGGCCTCGCCGCCCCGGGTGAGCGTCTGGAACCTGCCGGCGACGCTCTCGGTGCGGACCGCCGCGCCCTGCCTGCTCGCGGCCGCGCGGACCTTCTTGAGCCGGGCGCCCTTGACCGTGCTGTCCACGCTGAGGACGACCTGGTTGCTCGCCGGGTCCACGGCCCAGGCGGTGCCCGGGACGGTCGCGTCGCGCTTGAGCGCGGCCTCGACCTTCTTCAGGTCCGCGCCGCTGCGCGCGACGGTGCGCGGCACCGCGCCCGCGGCGCGCACGGTCTGGGCGGCCTGAGCGTCGGTGACCGTGACGACCAGCTTGCCGTCCTTGAGGTAGGAGCCCGCGCTGCGGGTTCCGAGCTGGTGCGCCAGGGACGTCGCGAGGTCACCGGGAGCGGCGGGGGCGGCGGGGGACGCGGACGCGGTGGGAGCGGCGGCCAGGGTGGTGGCCACCAGGCCGGCCGCGGCCGTGGTGACGGCCGCGGCGCGGACGCGCCTGTGACGGATCTTCACTTGTGCCTCCACGGGGGATAGGGCGCACCCGAGTGGTGCGCCGGAGGTCATCGACATGGTGTAAGAACGGTCAAGGCGGGCGTAAGACGCAGAAGGTGACCAATTCGGCACGTTCGCGTTGGCACTCTCGGAGCGGCGTGCGTGGTCAGTCCGGCAATGCCCGACCGCGGCTCGCCGGGCGAGAACGAGGTTCGGCCCCGGTCCTTTCGCCGAAACGGCCAAAGGACCAGGGCCGAAACCCGCGTGGCCTCCCGCCGCCTGGGAGCTCCGGCGGGCCGCCGAGGGCCGGCTAGTAGATCTCGACCCCGAACGCCGACAGCGGCTCGGACACGGGCTGGAAGAACGTGACGCCGCCGGACGAGCAGTCGCCGCTGCCGCCCGAGGTCAGCCCGACCGCGCTCGACCCGGCGAACAGCGGGCCGCCGCTGTCGCCCGGCTCGGCGCACACCGTCGTCTGGATGAGGCCGCCGACGCTGCCCTCCTGGTAGTTCACCGTCTGGTCGAGCGCGGTGACCTGCCCGTCGTGGACGCCGGTGGTGCTGCCGCTGCGGGTCACGGTCTCGCCGACCGTGGCGTCGGCCGCGCCCGTGATGTCCTGGAACCCGCCGTCGACCGTGACGCCGCCCCGCGCGTCCTCCGGGGCGGAGGCGTACTTGACGAGGCCGTAGTCGTCGCCGGGGAAGCTGCTGCCGGCATTGCCGCCGAGCGTGCCCCCCGACCCGTCGGTCCACGTGGAGCCCGCCTCGGTGCAGTGCCCCGCCGTCAGGAAGTAGTACTCGCCTCCCTTCCTGACGTTGAAGCCGAGCGAGCAGCGGGCGCCGCCGGTGTAGATCGGGTCGCCGCCCGCGGTGAACATGCGGAACGTTCCCGCGACCCGCGTGGTGCGCACGGCCGCGCCCTGCTCGGCCGCGGCCCTGCGCACCTTCCTGAGCCCGGCTCCCCTGACCGTGCCGTCCATGGTGAGGACGACCTGGTTGGCGGCCGGGTCGACGGCCCAGGCGGTGCCCGGGACGGTCGCGTCGCGCTTGAGCGCGGCCATGACCTTCTTCAGGTCCGCGCCGCTGCGCGTGACGCTCTTCGGCACGGCACCGGCCGCGCGGACCGTCCGCGCGGCCTCGGCGTCGGTGACCGTGACGACGAGCTTCCTCGTCGCCCGGTCCACGTAGGCCCCGGCACTGCGGTCGCCGAGCCGCTGCGCGAGCTTCGCCGCCACCCGGCCGGTGTCGGGCGGTGCGGCGGCGCGCCCGCCGGGCGCGTCGAGGGTGG
>NZ_JBEUPA010000151.1:0-19995 GCF_040492065.1 Actinomadura sp. NPDC000929
GTGACGATCCACGACGTCACCCTGTTCGCCGAGCCGGAGCCGCACGACCCGGTGCGCACCTCCTACATCAAGTCGGCGACCGCGGGGCGTCGCGTCCGCGCTCCCCAGACGCGGGTCAGCCGCGTCCCTGGCGCGGGCCATCGGGCGGACCGCGGGGCAGAAAAAAAGGATCGGCTCCCGGTCAAGAACGCGTCGGCCGACGGACCGAGCCCCGGTCGCTCCTCTAGCGTGAGCCCTGACGAGGGGCGTCTCCCGTGCGGCGGGAGCCACGGCGGGGGAGGGGCCATGAGCTTTCAGGTGCTCCCGCTGGCCATCACGATGATGGCGGGTCCCCAGATCATGTCGGCGATCATCCTGGTGACGACCCCGAGGCCCGTGCGGGTCTCCCTGGCGTTCCTGGCGGGCGTGGCCATCTCGGCGAGCGCGGGCGTCGCCGCCGCGCGGGGCATCTTCGCGCTGGTGGGCAACAGCGTGGACATCGGCAAGCCGTCCGACGACAGCTCGGTCGGCAAGATCGTCCAGTATGTGCTGATCGCGCTGCTGCTGGCCGCCATCGTGCGCAACTACGTGAAACGGGCCACGATCGAACCGCCCAAATGGCTCGGCTCGCTGATGAACGCCGGGCCGGGCCGGGCGTTCAAGACCGGGCTGCTGCTGATCATCCTGATGCCCTCCGACATCATCGTGATGCTCACGGTGGGGGCCAACCTGGAGCAGCACCACGAGGGCGCGGCGGAGGCCGCCGTCTTCGTCGGGGCCACCCTCCTGGTCGCGGCGCTGCCGCTGCTCGCCGTGCTGCTCTTCCACCGGCGCGCCGAGCGCGCCATGCCCCGCGCGCGGGAGTGGATGACGAACAACAGCTGGATGGTCAACATCATCTGCTGCCTGATCTTCATCGCGATCATCCACTGACGGCGGCCCGCCCGGCCGCCCTCGCGCGACCCGTTCCGCGGCGCGGGACCACACACGGCCGCCGGGCGGGTACCCTCAGGCTGCCGCGCCCCCCTGTGACCCTCCCTTGACCCCGGCGCGGGCGTTCCGTGGTGGAGGCAGGATGAATCTGCTGATGTCCCTCATGCTCGGCGTCGTCTACCAGGCCGACTTGCTGCTGATGGAGTCGCGCCAGGTGATCGGGCTGGTCGCCGCGTTCCTGGCCGCGGTGCTCGCCGCCCAGCTCGGCTGGCACGGCACCGACCGCCTCATCGGCTGGCGCCAGCGCTCCGAGGACTGAGCGCCCCGCCCACCGGCCGTCAGCGCAGTCTCGCGCGCAGGGCGCGTTCGGCGGCGGGCCAGTCGTCGTCCGTCATCGCGTAGACGGCGGTGTCGCGGATCGAGCCGTCCGCGCGGATCCGGTGCTTCCGGTGGACGCCCTCGAACGCCGCCCCGAGCCGCTCGATCGCCGCGCGCGACCGCTCGTTGCTGACGTGCGTGTGCCAGCCGACCCGGATCGCCCCTAGGTCGGCGAACGCGCGGCCTATGAGCAGCAGCTTCGCCTCGGTGTTGAGCCCCGTCCGGTGCCACCGCGCCCCGATCCACGTGTGGCCGATGCACAGGCCGCGGTCGGACGGTGAGATCTCGTAGTACGACGTCGTCCCGGCGACCTCCCCGGTCACCGCGTCGATCTGGACCCAGGGCAGGCGCAGCCCGCGCTCGCAGGCCGCCAGCGCCTGGTCGACCTGCGCGCGCATGTCGGCGACGCTCTCCGGCCGGCGCTGGCTCATCCACGTCCACAGGTCCGGGTCCTTGGACGCCTCGAACAGGCCCGGGGCGTGGTCGGCGGACAGCGGCTCCAGCCGCACGTACCGCCCGGTCAGGACGGGCCGCTCGAACCATTCCTCGTTCATGCGGAGCACGCTAGGACCCCGGGGGCGGCCTCCGGCAGAGCCACTCGGCGCCCTTTTCCGCAAGCCACTCGCGGGGGGCCTCCTCCACGGAGCCGCGGGGCCCGCCGTCTCCGGGCGGCCGGTTAGCATGGGGGCCTACGCGACTGGCGCGGTCAAGGTGGATCACCACCGGGGAGCGAACGACAGTCCGGACACCGCGCGCCTGGGTGGACGGGACCCATCCGGCCGGGCTGTGCGCCCGGGGCCCGGTCCCGCCGAGATCCACGCGGAGGAACGCATGACGGCACAGATTCTGGACGGCAAGGCCACGGCCGCCGAGATCCGCTCGAACCTCAAGGTCCGCGTCGAGGCGCTGCGCGAGCGCGGCGTCTCCGTCGGGCTCGGCACCGTCCTGGTCGGCGACGACCCCGGCAGCCACTCGTACGTGAACATGAAGCACCGCGACTGCGCCGAGGTCGGCATCGAGAGCATCCGCCGCGACCTGCCCGCCACCGCCTCGCAGGACGAGGTGGAGCGCGCCGTCGCCGAGCTGAACGCCGACCCCGCCTGCACCGGCTACATCGTCCAGCTGCCGCTCCCGAAGGGCCTCGACGAGCAGCGCGTGCTGGAGCGCATCGACCCCGTCAAGGACGCCGACGGCCTGCACCCGGTCAACCTCGGCCGGCTCGTCCTGATGCAGCCGGGCCCGCTGCCGTGCACGCCGAAGGGCATCGTCGAGCTGCTGCGCCGCTTCGACGTCCCGCTGAAGGGGGCCGAGGTCACCGTCGTCGGCCGCGGCATCACCGTCGGCCGTTCCCTCGGCCTGCTGCTGACCCGCCGCACCGAGAACGCGACCGTCACCCTCTGCCACACCGCCACCCGCGACCTCGCCGAGCACACCCGCAAGGCCGACATCGTCGTGGCCGCGGCCGGGGTGCCCGGCCTCATCACGGCCGACATGGTCAAGCCCGGCGCAGCCGTCCTCGACGTGGGCGTGTCCCGCGTGGACGGCAAGCTCGCCGGGGACGTCGCCGCCGACGTCCGCGACGTCGCCGGCTGGGTCGCGCCCAACCCCGGCGGTGTCGGCCCGATGACCCGCGCCATGCTCCTCGCGAACGTCGTCGAGGCGGCCGAGCAGGCCACAGGGCAGGCCGTCTGACCACCAGCCCGACCGGCCGGCCCCGCCGGGCCGGCCGGGCACGGGCCGCGGACAGGCACGCTTCGGGGGCCGCCACCAGCACCTGGGTGGCGGCCCCCGCCGGCGAGTCCCTGGGCCGCGCCGTCACTTACGCGGCCGCATCGGGGGCTGAGCGATCGCCCTCCTGTCGCGCTGCCGGGGAGGGCGACCGCGGGTCTCACATCAGCTGGCCCTCCGTCCCGCGGCCGTGCTGTGCGCCGGACGGCCCGGGCCGTGCGCGTGGCCGGTGGCGCCCGGCCGGCGCGTCTCGGTGGTGCCGCGCACCCCGGGGACGCGCCCGTCCATCGGCGGACGGCCCTGCTGGGGCACGTGCACCGGCGGCAGCGGGCGGACGAGGCCCATCGCGATGACCTCGTTGGCGAGCCGGGTGCGCCGGTTGGCGCCCTCGGGGATCCGGAACTTCTGGTAGAGGCGCAGCAGGTGCTGCTTGACCGCGGCCTCCGTGACGACCAGCTCGCCGGCGATGTCGCGCGCCGTGGCCGGGGCCACGAACGCCTCGTCGGACAGTGCGGGCCGGCACAGCGAGGTCAGCACGTCGACCTCCCGGCGGGTGAGCTCGGGCGCGACGGCGCGCCGCAGTTCGACGTCCGGGTCGACCTCCTCACGGGGGATGCCCCCCAAGCGGCAGCGCGCCGTGCCGAAGCTCACGACGTCACCGTCCTCCAGCACACGGCGGGCGATCGGCCGGCCGTTGACGCGCGTCCCGTTGCGGGACAGGCCCATGTCCACCACGTAGACGTACGGGCCACGTCGGACGATCTCTGCGTGCAAACGGGACACAGACGGGTCGTCGAGGCGGATGTCCACTCCTCTCCCTCTCCCGACCGTCGTCACGTCGGGGCGCAGCGGCACCACCAGCCCGCTGTCCTCGATCCGCATGAACGGCCCCTCCACGGCAGTCCTCCCAGCTAGTTAGCGACCCCTGTCTGCCGGGTTACCCGGGTGCCATGCCGTCACACCCTCCTACTGGCGAGTAGGACCGATGGCGCAGGGGATTCCGGGCTCTCGGCCATCACCTTGAGCACATAGGTCCCATCCGCATTTCGGCGGCGTGTGACAAACCGGACGCTCCCCCCGCCGCCTCGCTTGCGTCTCCGCCCCGACTCATCTGCGTCCCCCCGCGGACCGCTCCCGCCGGAGGGGTGCGCGATGTCGTGCCGGGGCCCGATTGCCTATACCGTGAGGGCCATGAGCACCCAGGTGCACCGGCGCAGGCGCAAGGCGCCGCGTCGGAGGAGCGCCGCCCCGCACTGGCTCGCGCGGCTGCCGTACCTCCTCGTGCTCAGCGGCGTCGGCGCGGGGCTCACGCTGTGCGCCTTCAACTACTTTCGCAAGGGCTCGGGCCTGATGGCCGCCGCGCTGCTCATCGGCGCGCTGGCCCGGCTGCTGCTGCCCGAGTCGCAGCTCGGCCCGCTCGCCGTCCGGAGCCGGTCGGTCGACTGCTGGACGCTCGTGATCCTCGGCGAGATGGTCGCGTTCGTGTCGCTGAGCGTCCCGCCGATGAACAAGACCGGGCTCGTCCTCGCCGGCGCGTTCGGCGTGCTGATCGCGTTCACGATGATGGTGCGCGGGGCGCGGCTGCTCCTCGCCGGGCGCTCCTCCCGGACGGCCAAGGAGCCCCCGGGCTAGCGCGTCGCCGCAGGTCAGGCCGGAGGCGGCGGGTCCCAGGGCAAGGCCAGGTCTAGACCTCATGACCGCCTCGGCTAGCCTTGCCAGTTGAGCCTTACAAGGACTGCTGGCCAGGTGTAGGAAAGGGACAGCAACAGCATGCCCAAGATCAAAGTAGCGGGCCCGGTCGTCGAACTCGACGGCGACGAAATGACGCGGATCATCTGGAAATTCATCAAGGACCAGTTGATCCTGCCCTACCTCGATGTGGACCTGAAGTACTACGACCTGGGGATCGAGCACCGTGACGCCACGGACGACCAGGTCACCGTCGACGCCGCCAAGGCCATCCTGGAGCACGGCGTCGGTGTGAAGTGCGCGACCATCACCCCCGACGAGGCGCGCGTCGAGGAGTTCGGCCTGAAGAAGATGTGGCGGTCCCCGAACGGGACGATCCGCAACATCCTGGGCGGCGTGATCTTCCGTGAGCCGATCGTTGTCTCCAACATCCCGCGCCTGGTCCCCGGCTGGACGAAGCCGATCATCATCGGCCGCCACGCCCACGGCGACCAGTACAAGGCCACCGACTTCGTCGTGCCGGGCCCGGGCAAGGTGACGATCACCTACACCCCCGAGAACGGCGACGAGCCGATGGAGTTCGAGGTCGCCTCGTTCCCCGGCGGCGGCGTGGCCATGGGCATGTACAACTACGACGACTCGATCCGCGACTTCGCCCGGACGAGCATGCGGTACGCGCTGAGCCGCGGGATGCCGCTGTACATGTCGACGAAGAACACGATCCTCAAGGCCTACGACGGCCGGTTCAAGGACCTCTTCCAGGAGATCTACGAGACCGAGTTCAAGGCCGAGTTCGAGGCCAAGGGCCTCACCTACGAGCACCGCCTGATCGACGACATGGTCGCGGCCGCGCTCAAGTGGGAGGGCGGGTTCGTCTGGGCCGCCAAGAACTACGACGGCGACGTCCAGTCCGACACCCTCGCGCAGGGCTTCGGCTCCCTCGGCCTGATGACCTCCGTCCTCATGACCCCCGACGGCAGGACCGTCGAGGCCGAGGCCGCGCACGGCACGGTGACCCGGCACTACCGGCAGCACCAGCAGGGCAAGCCGACGTCGACCAACCCGATCGCGTCGATCTTCGCCTGGACGCGCGGGCTGGAGCACCGCGGCAAGCTCGACGACCAGCCCGAGGTCATCGACTTCGCCCGCAAGCTGGAGCAGGTCTGCATCGAGACCGTCGAGAGCGGCCAGATGACCAAGGACCTCGCCCTGCTCGTCGGCGGGGAGACCCCCTGGCTGACCACGCAGGGCTTCCTGGAGGCGCTCGACACCAACCTCCAGAAGAAGATCGGCGGCTAGCGTCTCGCCGGTCGCCCCCCGCGCACGCGGGGTGAAGGCCGTTCCGGATCCGTCCGGGGCGGCCTTCCGCCTGTTCGGGGCGGGGGGCGTGCCGGGAGGCGCACCTGCGCGGTGGCGGGCGGGACGTGCGCGATAGCCTGGCACCGCAACTATCTCGACGGCGAGAGAACCCGCGCGACGGAGTGCGGGCGGGAGGCCTCTCGGGCGGTCGGGTTCCCAAGGATGGCCGCCTGAGCCCCGTCAGGTCACAGCAGGAGAAGGACGCATGACTCGCACCCCAGTCACCGTTACCGTTACCGGCGCCGCGGGCCAGATCGGCTACGCGCTGCTGTTCCGCATCGCGTCCGGGCACCTCCTCGGCGCGGACGTGCCCGTACGCCTGCGCCTGCTGGAGATCCCGCAGGCGGTGAAGGCCGCGGAGGGCACCGCGATGGAACTGGACGACTGCGCGTTCCCGCTGCTGTCCGGCATCGACATCTTCGACGACGCCGGCCGGGCGTTCGAGGGGACGAACGTGGCGCTGCTGGTCGGCGCGCGCCCGCGCACGAAGGGCATGGAGCGCGGCGACCTGCTGGAGGCCAACGGCGGCATCTTCAAGCCGCAGGGCGAGGCGATCAACGCCGGCGCCGCCGACGACGTCAAGGTCCTCGTGGTCGGCAACCCGGCCAACACCAACGCGCTGATCGCGCAGCAGCACGCGCCGGACGTCCCGGCCGAGCGGTTCACCGCGATGACGCGCCTGGACCACAACCGCGCCCTCGCGCAGCTGGCGAAGAAGACGGGCGCCTCGGTCTCCGACATCCGCAGGATGACGATCTGGGGCAACCACTCCGCCACGCAGTACCCGGACCTGTTCCACGCCGAGATCGCCGGCAGGAACGCCGCCGAGACGGTGAACGACCAGGACTGGCTGGAGAACACCTTCATCCCGACCGTCGCCAAGCGCGGCGCCGCGATCATCGAGGCGCGGGGCGCGTCGTCGGCGGCGTCGGCCGCGTCCGCCGCGATCGACCACGTGCACACCTGGGTGAACGGCACCGCCGACGGCGACTGGACGTCGATGGCGGTCGTGTCGGACGGCTCCTACGGCGTCCCCGAGGGCCTGATCTCCTCCTTCCCGGTCACCGCCGCGGACGGGAAGTGGGAGATCGTCCAGGGCCTGGAGATCGACGACTTCTCCCGCGCCCGGATCGACGCGTCCGTCGCGGAGCTGTCGGAGGAGCGCGAGGCGGTCCGCAAGCTCGGCCTCATCTGACCTGAGCGCGGACGAGCCCCGGACCCCGTGGTCCGGGGCTCGTCCGCGTCCGGGGCCGCTTCCGGGCGGCGGCGGGGCGGCGATCACGCGGTGGCGACGGCAAATGATCTGAATGCGTCGGTATCGGTCGCTAGGGTGTGATCGCTCGGAAAGTGATCGGGGGAGGCGTGCCGGTGGCCGAACAGGCGTTCCAGGTGGACCTGCGGGGCGTGGTGGATCTGCTGAGCCGCCATCTCTACGCGAGCCCGCGCGTCTACCTGCGGGAGCTGCTGCAGAACGCGGTGGACGCGATCACCGCGCGCGGCGCCGGCGGCCGCGTCGAGATCGAGACGGGCGGCGGCGTGCTGCGCGTCCACGACGACGGCGTCGGCCTGACCGAGGACGAGGTGCACACGCTGCTGGCGACCATCGGGCGGTCGTCCAAGCGGGACGAACTGGGCTTCGCGCGGCACGACTTCCTCGGCCAGTTCGGGATCGGGCTGCTGTCGGCGTTCCTCGTCGCGGACGAGATCGAGGTCGTGACGCGGTCCGCGCGCGGCGGCGGCGCCGTCCGGTGGACGGGACGGTCCGAGGGCAGCTACCTGGTCGAGCCGGGCGAGCGCGACGAGCCGGGCACGACGGTGACGCTGCGGGCGCGGCCGGGCGCGGGGGAGCTGCTCAGCCCGCCGGTCGTCGCCGAGCTGGCCGCCACCTACGGGTCGCTCCTCCCGGTCGAGCTGGTCGTGGACGGCGTGGCCGTCACCGGCGACGGGCCGCCGTGGCGGGCGTCCTACCGCGATCCCGCCGACCGCAGGCGGGCGCTGGAGCGGTACTGCGAGGAGGTCTGCGGGTTCACCCCGTTCGACGTCGTGGACCTCGACGTGCCGGAGGCCGGGCTGACGGGCGTCGCGTTCGTCCTGCCCGAGCCGGTGTCGCCGTCCGCGCGCGCCGCGCACCGCGTCTACCTGAAGCGGATGCTGCTGGCCGAGAGCGTCGAGGGACTGCTTCCCGACTGGGCGTTCTTCGCGCGCTGCGTCGTGGACGCGGGGGAGCTGCGGCCGACCGCGAGCCGCGAGGCCCTCTACGAGGACGAGCTGCTCGAATCGACCCGGCACGGCCTCGGCGAGGTGCTGCGGCAGTGGCTGGTGAAGCTCGCCGAGACCGACCCGGCGCGGCTGCGGGCCTTCCTGCGGCTGCACCAGCTCGGCGTCAAGGCGATGGCCCTGCACGACGACGACATGCTGCGGATCGTCGACCGGTGGCTGGAGTACGAGACGTCCTCCGGGCCGATGACCCTGCACGAGTTCCGCCGCCGCCACCCGGACGGCCGGTTCACCGCGGACGTGGACGAGTTCCGGCGGCTCGCGGCGGTCGCGGGCGCCCAGGGCGTGGGCCTGGTCAACGGCGGCTACGTCCACGACACCGAGATCATCGAGCGGCTGCCGGACCTCGATCCCGACATCCGGCTCGCGCGGCTGGACGCGGCCGAGCTGACCACCACCTTCGGCGTCCTCGACCCGGCGGCGGAGCTGGCGCTGCGGCCGTTCCTCGCGGCGGCGCAGCGGGCGGTGGAGCGGCTCGGCTGCGAGGTCGTCGTCCGCGACTTCGACCCCGCGTCGCTGCCCGCGCTGTACCTGACGAGCCGGGACGCGCAGTTCCGCGAGGAGCTGGCCCGCGCGCAGGAGGAGGCGGGCGAGCTGTGGGCGGACGTGCTCGGCGCGGTCGGCGCGACCACGAGCGCCGACCGCCCCCAGCTGGTGCTGAACTACCGCAATCCGCTGGCGCGGCGGGTCACCTCGCTCGGTGACGGCGGGCCGGTCGAGGCGGCCGTCCAGGCCCTGTACGGGCAGGCGCTGCTGCTCGGCCACCATCCGCTGCGGCCCGTCGACACGGCGGTCCTGAACCGTTCCTTCATCGGCCTGCTGGAGTGGGCCGTCCACTCCCCGGAGGGCCCCGTTGAGCATGGATGACGTCTACGCGCTGATGGCGCGGTCGCAGGAGCTGCCCTACGGGGAGGCCCGCACCGTCCTGATCGAGGACGCGCTGCGCCGCGCCGAGGCGGCGGGCGACGAGGTCCTCGCGTTCCACGTGCGGGTCAGGCTGACCGACGCCTACCGGTACGGCGGCGAGCCCGTGAAGGCGTTCGCGACGTTCAGCCGCACGCTGGCCGACCACGACCGCGACCCCGCCCGGTTCGACGAGACGCACAGCCTGCTGTGGCAGATGAAGGCGGTGGTCAGCTCCCTGACCTCGTTCCCCGAGATCCCGCTGGACCGCGCCTACGCCGTCCTCGACGACATGGAGCGGCGCTACAAGGCGGGCGGGCACAGCCTCCAGGCGGTGTACCACTACCGCAACGTGGTGGCGCGGCACATCGGCGACGCTTCGGCGCACGAGTGGTTCGTGAAGTGGCGCGCCGCCGAGCGGGACGAGCTGTCCGACTGCGAGGGCTGCGACCCGACCGGCATGGCCCGCCACCTGGTCGAGGCCGGACGGCACGAGGAGGCGTTCGAGATCGCCGCGCCGGTGCTGAGCGCGCGGCTGTCCTGCAACGAGCAGCCGCAGTCGATCCAGACGGCGCTGCTGCCGGTGTACCTGCGCATGGGCCGCCTGGAGGAGGCCGCCGCCGCGCACCGCCGCGCCTACCGGGTGCACCGGGCGCGCCTCGCCGACCTCGGCGACATCGGCGAGCACCTGGAGTTCTGCGCGGTCACGGGCAACGGGGCGCGCGGCCTGGAGATCCTGCAGCGGCACCTCGGCTGGCTCGACCGGGCCCCGAGCGCGCACGCCGACATGGAGTTCTCCGCCGCGGCGGCCCTGCTGCTGGGGGCGGTCGAGGCGGCCGGGCACGGCGCGGCGACCGTCCGACGACCGGCGGCCGACGACCGCCCGGCGGCGGACGTGCCCCTGCCCGAGCTGCGCGCCGAGCTGGCCGAGCGCGCGACGGCGCTGGCGGCCCGGTTCGACGCCCGCAACGGCACGTCCCACCAGGGCGACAAGGTGCGCGCCACGCTGGAGGCCGAGCCGGTCGTCGACTTCCTGCCGCTGGCCCCCCACCACCGCCGCCCCGCGCCCGCCCCCGCCCCGCGGACCCCTTCCGCGGACGACGCCGCCTCCGCCGACGCCCTCGCGTCCATGGACGATCTCGGGGAGCTGCTCGACCTGGTGGACCGGCGCCGCGCCGACGGCGACCTGCCCGGCATGCTCGCGGCCTTCCGGCGGTTCGACGCCGTCGCCGAGACCACCGGGCCGACGCCCTTCCAGAAGGCCCGCCGCCTGGACGGCCGGGGCGTCGAGCTGGCCGTCGAGGGCGACGGCCAGGGCGCCGCGCGGTGCTGGGAGGAGGCCTCCCGGCTGTACGCGGAGCTGGGCGAGGAGACGCGCCGGTACCGCGCGCTCGGCCGCCTCGGCGCGATGCGCGTCGACCTCGGCGACGAGGGCGGCCTGGAGCAGGTGGTCGCGTCCGCCGAGCACCTCACCGCGCATCCGGGGGAGGACGGCGACGCCACGGCCGCGCTGCTCCGCCTCGCCACCGCGCACCTCGGGCTGGACCGCCCGGCCGAGGCCCTGGCCGCGCTGGACCGGGTCGACACCGGCGACGCGCCCGACCGCGCCGGCGAGCTGTGGTTCCTGCGGGGGCAGGCGCTCCTGCGGACCGGCGACACCGGCGAGGCGGTGGCGGCGCTGCGGCGCTCCGCCGACGCGGCGCGCGCCTCCGGCGAGCCGGAGACGGTCGCCTCGCCCGGCCTGCTGCTCGCCCGCACCCTCGCCCGCGGGGAGACCGGCCCGGACGAGGAGGTGTTCGCCCTGCTCGACGAGGTGATCGCCGCGCTGCCCCCGTCGCCGATGCGCGCGGTGGCGCACTGCGACCGCGGCCTGGCGCTCCTCGCCGCCGACCGGCCGGCCGACGCCGTCGCCGACCTCGCCGAGGCCATCGCGGCCTGGACGGCCGAGGGCATGCACGAGCAGGCCGTCCACCTCCGCGTGGACCTCGCCGCCGCGTACCTGGCCGTGGGCCGCCACCTGGAGGCCGCCGAGACCGCCGAGGAGGCGCTGCCCGGACTGGACGGCGACCCCGCCCGGCGCTGCCGCCTGATCCTCGCGCACGCGCAGAAGGACATGGGCGAGGAGGACGCCGCCGCGACGTTCGCCGACCTCGCCGAGGACGCCGCGCGGGACGGCCGGCACGACGCCGTCGCGCACTTCCTGGAGGAGGCCGGGGGCGTCCTGACCGCCCTCGACAGGGACGCCCAGGCCGCCGCCCGGTTCGCCGAGGCCGCCGAGGCCAACGAGAAGGCGGGCGATCCCTACGGGGTGGTCCGCACCCGCCGCCGCGCCGCGATGAGCCTGCTGTGGAGCGGCGACGCCGACGAGGCCGTCGCCGTCATGGACACGGCCCGCGCGGCCCTGGCCGGGCTGCCCCCGGACAACGAGCCCGCCCGCGTCTGGGAGACCGCCCTCGTCTCCTACGACCAGGCCCGCGTCCTCGGCCAGGTCGGCCGCCTCCCCGAGGCGGCCGCGCACGCCGCGGCCGCCGCCGACGGCTTCACCACCCTGGACGAGACCGGCGCCGCGGAAGAGGCCACCCGCCTGCACGACGACCTCAAGTCGGCCCTCAGCTGACGCGGTGGGCGCCCTCGGAGGGGGGCGCCTCCAGGAACTCCGGGGCCGTCCAGCCGCGGTCGGCGTAGGCGGCCGTGATCGCGTCCCGCACCTTCTGGGCCCGGGCGGCCGGGGTGAGGACGATGGCGGAGCCGCCGAAGCCGCCGCCCACCATGCGGCCGCCCCGGGCGCCCGCGCGCACCGCGGCGTCGACGGCGGCGTCGGCCTCGGGCCAGGAGACCTCGAACTGGTCCCGCAGGGACAGGTGCGAGGCGTTCAGCATGGCGCCGAGCTCGGGGAGGGCGCCGGCGCGCAGCAGCCCGACGGCGGCCTCGACCCGGTGGTTCTCGGTGACGACGTGCTGGACGCGGCGGCGCAGGACGGGGTCGCGCAGCGCGGCGAGGGCGGCGGCGAGGTCCTTGACGTCGCGCAGGGCCTCGACGCCGAGCAGGGACGCGGCCTCCTCGCACTCCGCGCGGCGGCGGCCGTAGTCGCCGCCCGTCAGCGCGTGCGAGGCCCGCGTGTCGACCACCAGCAGGACCATGCCCGAGGCGGCCGGGTCGAACGGGACCTGCGACGACAGACCGCTGCGGCAGTCGAGCATCAGCGCCCGGCCGGGCGTGCACAGCAGGGACGCCGACTGGTCCATGAGGCCGCAGGGCATGCCGACCTGCTCGTTCTCGGCGCGCTGGGCCAGCCGGGCCAGCGCGGGACGGTCGATCTCCACGCCGTGCAGGTCGCACAGCGCCAGCGCCGTCGCGCACTCCAGGGCGGCGGACGAGGAGAGGCCCGCGCCCTGCGGGAGGTCGGAGTCGATCAGCAGGGACGCGCCGCCCGTGCCGTGCTCGCGCAGCACGCGCGCGACGCCGACCGGGTACGCGGCCCACTCGCGGTCGGCGGGCCAGTTCTCGGCGGCGACCGTCCCGCCGTCCACGGGCGCGGTGACGGTGGTGGCGGCCTGCAGCGAGCGGACCTCCACCACGCCGTCGTCGCGGCGGGCGGCGGCGACCGAGACGCCGTGCGGGAGCGCGAACGGCAGGACGAAGCCGTCGTTGTAGTCGGTGTGCTCGCCGATCAGGTTGACCCGGCCGGGCGCGCGCCACACGCCCTCCGGGGCCCGCCCGAACGCCTCGGCGAAGGCCTCGCTGAGCGCGCCGCTCATCGGGAGCGCAGGAAGGTCCACGCGTCGCCGACCATGGTGCGCAGATCGCGTTCGGGCTTCCAGCCGAGCCGTGCCTGGATCTTCTCCGAGGAGGCGACCAGCACGGCCGGGTCGCCGGGACGGCGCGGCGCCACCTCGGCGGGGATGTCGCGGCCGGTCACCTCGCGGCAGACCTCGACGACCTCGCGGACCGAGTTGCCGGTGCCGCTGCCCAGGTTGAAGATCTCGTGGCGGCCGGGCTCGCAGGCGTCCAGCGCGAGCAGGTGGGCGCGGCCGAGGTCGGTCACGTGGATGTAGTCGCGGACGCAGGTGCCGTCCGGGGTCGGGTAGTCGTCGCCGAACATCTTCACGGCGTCGCCGCCGCCCTGCGCGATCCTCAGCACGTTCGGGATCAGGTGGGTCTCGACCGTGTGGCGCTCGCCGAGCCGCCCGTACGCGCCGGCCACGTTGAAGTACCGCAGCGACACCCCGCCGATCCCGTGCAGCCGCGCGTACTCGGCGAGGGCCGTGTCGATCGCCAGCTTGGACGCCCCGTAGGGGTTGGTCGGACGGGTCGGGTCGGTCTCCAGGATCGGCGTCGACTCCGGCTCGCCGTAGGTCGCGGCCGTCGAGGAGAACACGATCCGGGGCACGCCCGCGACGCGCATCGCCTCCAGCAGGGCGAGGGACTCGCCGAGGTTCTTGTCCCAGTACAGGCCGGGCTTCTCGACGGACTCCCCGACGAGCGAGCGGGCCGCGAAGTGCAGCACGGCGCCGAACCCGGCGCCGCCGAGCACCTCCGCCGCGGCGTCGCGCAGCGTGCCGCGCACCAGCCGTGCGCCCTCGGGCACCGCGTCCGCGTGCCCGGTGGACAGGTCGTCGAGCACGACGACCTCGTGCCCCGCCTCCAGCAGCAGAGCGGAGACGACGCTGCCGACGTAGCCGGCGCCTCCGGTGACGAGCAGCTTCACTGACGGACCTCCACGACGAGACTCTCGGCCGGTTCACGATCATCAGGACGGCGAGACCCGTCCAGGCCGAGGGGTCCGCCCAGGCTATCCGGAACGCCGAACGGGGAAGGCTGAACCCATGGACCGGACGCCGTCCCGGACGCTCGTGGGGCCCGCGGGAGCGCTCGCCCGCCCCCTGGCGCGGCTGCTGTCGAGCTCGACCCACCTCGTCGTGCGGCTGTCGGGCGGCGACCCGGGCACGCTCCGCGGGGAGATCACCGCGGAGCGGATGCGCACGCTGGTCGCCCAGAACACGCAGCTCACCCCGGACGAGCGGGCGCTGATCGGGGAGGTGTTCGCGGCGGGGGAGCGGCCGCTGCGCGAGGTCCTCGTCCCGCGCACCGAGGTGGAGTTCCTGGACGCCGCGCTCCCGCTGACCGCCGCCGCCCGGATCGCCGCCGGCAGCCCGCACTCGCGGTTCCCGGTCTGCCGCGACTCCCACGACGAGGTGATCGGGTTCGTGCACATCCGCGACCTGCTGGCGCCCGTCCTGCCGGACGGGCCCGCCCCGGGCGTCCCCGGCGACGGCCCGGTGGGCGGTCTGGTGCGGCCGGTGAAATTCCTGCCGTCCTCCAAGCGGGTGCTGCCGGCGCTGTCGGAGATGCGCCGCGAGGGCTGCCACCTGGCGATCGTCATGGACGAGTACGGCGGCGTCGCCGGCATCGTCACGCTGGAGGACCTCCTGGAGGAGCTCATCGGCGACATCCGCGACGAATATGATGTCCAGGACGCGCAGGCACGGCGCCTGCACGGCGGGGTGGTCGAGGTCGACGGCCTGCTCAACCTGGACGACTTCGCCGCCGAGACCGGCATCCGGCTCCCGGCCGGGCCGTACGAGACGGTCGCCGGGCACATCATGGCGGTGCTGCGCCGCGTGCCCGCCGAGGGCGACTCGGTGGACGCCGGCGGTCGCCGGCTCGCCGTGGCCCGGATGGAGGGCCGGCGGGTGGCCCGCGTGCGCGTCATGCCGCGGGCGTCGCCGCAGGCCGCACCGGTGCCGCCCGGCACGCCGTCCGCGACCCCGCGGGCGGTGGCAGGCGACGCCGCCGCCGGCCCCGGCACCCGGCAGGCCACCGGCGGCGAAGTCTCAAGCGACACCTGAGAGAATCGGTCCGTGCACATGCCCGAAGCGCCCAGCCCCGAAGCGTCCGCCGGAACGGCCGCGGCACCGCCGCGCGTGCTGTCCGGCATCCAGCCCACCGCCGACTCGTTCCACCTCGGCAACTACCTGGGGGCGCTCCGGCAGTGGGTCTCGATGCAGGACACCCACGACGCCTTCTACTGCGTGGTGGACCTGCACGCGATCACCGTCGAGCACGACCCCGCGCTGCTGCGCCGCCGGACCAAGGTCGCCGTCGCCCAGCTCCTCGCGATGGGCCTGGACCCCGAGCGCGCCACGGTGTTCGTGCAGAGCCACGTCCCCGAGCACGCCGAGCTGGCCTGGGTCCTCGGCTGCCTCACCGGCTTCGGCGAGGCCCAGCGGATGACGCAGTTCAAGGACAAGTCGTCCAAGCAGGGCACGGGCGGGACGACGGTCGGGCTGTTCACCTACCCGGTCCTCCAGGCCGCCGACATCCTGCTCTACTCGCCCGACCCCACCGCCGAGGGCGGCCGGGCGCTGCGCGTCCCCGTCGGGGAGGACCAGCGTCAGCACCTGGAGCTGACCCGCACCCTCGCGCAGCGGTTCAACCACCGCTTCGGCGACACGTTCGTCCCGCCGGACGCGCACATCCCCGAGGGCGCCGCGAAGATCACCGACCTGCAGGAGCCGGACGCCAAGATGAGCAAGTCGGCGTCCTCGCCGCAGGGGATCATCGACGTGCTGGAGGAGCCCGGCCCGATGCGCAAGAAGATCATGCGCGCGGTCACCGACACCGGCTCCGAGGTCGTCTACGACGAGGAGAAGAAGGCCGGCGTCACCAACCTCCTGCGGATCTTCTCCGCGCTGGAGGGCACCTCCGTCCCCGACCTGGAGAGCCGCTACGCGGGCTCGGGCTACGGGCAGTTCAAGAAGGACCTCGCGCAGGTCGTCCTCGACACGTTCACGCCGATCAGGGAGCGCACCCTCACGCTGCTGGAGGACGAGGAGCGGCTCGACCGGGTGCTCGCCCTGGGAGCCGAGCGCGCCTCCAGGGTCGCCACCGCGACGATGGAGACCGTGCGCGAACGGGTGGGATTCGTGGGACGTGGCCGCTGACGGCCCCGCCCGCGACGCCGCGGAGGGCCCCGGGAAGGCGCCCTCCGCCGCCGGGGGCGTGACCCCCGGCGGGGACGGCGGCGTGCGCACCATCGGCGTCGCCATCCCCATCCCCGACCCGTTCGGGGCCTTCCTCCAGGCGCGGCGGGCCTCGTTCGGGGATCCGCTCGCCCACGCGATCCCGACGCACATCACGCTGCTGCCGCCGACCGAGGTCCCCGAGTCGGGGATCGACGCCGTCCAGGAGCATCTGCGGGCCGTCGCGGCGACCGAGACCCCGTTCCCGATCAAGTTGCGAGGCAGCGGAACGTTCCGGCCGGTGTCACCGGTCGTGTTCGTGGCGCTCGCCGAAGGAATCGGCGGTTGCGAGCGGGTTCAGGCGAAGGTTCTGTCGGGTCCGCTCGCCCGGCCGCTGCCGTTCCCGTACCACCCGCACGTGACCATCGCCCACCACCTCCCCGAGAGCGTCATGGACCAGGCGTTCAAGGAGCTCGCCGGCTACAGCGCCGACTTCGAGGCGTGGGGGTTCTCCCTGTACGAGCACGGGCGGGACGGCGTCTGGCGCCCGCAGTGCGACTTCATCTTCGGCGACGGCGCGGTGCCGTCCCCGGGCGGCGACCGCGGCGGGCCCGCCCCCGGATGAGCGGGCCGCACGAGACGCTGCGTTGACCGTTCGATTACCGTCTGCGGCATCGACCGGCCCGCGTTGGGTACGTTGCGTGCATGCGGCAGGTGATCGGCAGGGTTCAGCGGCGGAGCGAGTCCCTGTTCGGCGACGGGAAGGCGCTGCTGCAACGCTCCCGGGAGCGGTCACGGTGGTTCGACCACCAGGTGCGCGCGTTGGAGCGGTACCAGGAGCGCCGCGGCGACCGGCTCGCCGCCGCCCTCACCAGCTACGCGTTCCTGTCGTTCTTCCCGCTGATGGCGCTGGCGTACGCGCTGCTCGGCTATCTCGTCGGGGTCAGCGACGAGGCCCGCGCCTACTTCGTCCGGGCGATCAGCTCGCAGCTGCCGGGGCTCGCGGGCCAGCTGGACGTCGAGCAGATCGCCCAGTCCAAGACCGCCGTCGGGGTCCTCGGCCTGGTCGCGCTGCTGGTCACCGGGATCGGCTGGGTGCAGGTGCTGCGCGAGTCCCTGCGCGACATCTGGGGCAACGAGCCGGGCGGCGGCGGCAACTTCTTCCTGAAGCGGCTCTGGGACGGGGGCGTGCTGGCGTTCCTCGGGCTCATCCTGATCTGCGGCATGGCGGTCACGACGGTCACGACGTCCGCCACCCACACCGTCCTCGGCTGGCTCGGCCTGGAGCACGTCCCCGGCGCCGGGACCGGGCTGCGGCTGCTGTCCCTCGCCTGCGCCATCTTCTTCGACACCGTGGTCTTCCTGGCCCTGTTCAGCCGGTTGTCGGGCACCCGGGCGCCCTGGCGCCGGATCATCCGGGGCGCGCTCTTCGGCGCGGTCGGCTTCGAGATCCTCAAGCAGATCGCGGCCTTCCTGATCGGGCGGACGACGCAGAACCCCGTCTACGGCACGTTCGCGGTGCTGGTCGGCCTGATGGTGTGGATCAACATCGCGACCCGGTTCGCGCTGTTCGTCGCCGCCTGGACCGCGACGCGCCGCGTCGTCCTCACCGCGGACGCCGCCAACCCGGAGAACAGCGTCGACCGCGCGGAGGTCGAGGCGCTCCAGGAGCGCGCCGGGGAGAGGCCCGGCAGGCACGAGGGGCCCGCGGGGAACGAGGACCCGGTCGAGGACGGGGCCGAGGCCCGCCGCCGGAAGCCCGGCCGCCACGAGAAACCGGCCGGGACCGGCGACCGCGCGGAAGACGAGAAGGCCGCAGAGGCCACGAAGCCCAAGGAAGACGAAAAGCCGCTAGAAACCGGAAAACCGGCCTAGGACCTGTCTCGAAGTGGCCCTGCCCGCACGCGCGAACGCGTGACCTGGCCGGTGGAGCGAAGCCGGAGGCGAGCGGAGCCGGGCAGATCGCGAAGCGATGCCGCGTTCGCCCAGGCCCGGTCACGCAGCGAGCCGCCAGGCGAGCGAAGTGGGCCGGGACGTTGAAACACGGTCAGGTCCAGAAGGCGTCGTTGGCGTACTGGTCCTCGGCCAGGGTGCGAATCTCGGTGATCTTTCCGTCGCGGAAGCGGAACAGGTCGACGGCGCGGCCGTCCAGGATGCGGCCGGGGCGCTCGGCGCAGGTCTGGACGAGGGCGGCGCCGTACTCGTCGTTGGCCATGACCGAGTAGGGCTCGGTGTGGAACGTCCCGCCGGACAGCTCGAACAGCCGGACGTAGAAGCCCAGGACCTCCTCGGGCGTCCGGTACACGCCGCAGACGGGCCCGCGTCCGGGGACGCGGTGCACGACGTCGTCGGCGAGCAGCTCGCGGATGAGGTCCATGTCGCCCTTGTCGAAGGCCGTGTAGCCGTCCTTCAGCAGCGTCACGTTCGGATGCTCGTACGTCGGCGGCGGCTCCGGCGCCAGGGCGAGGGCGCCGGGCAAGGGGACATACAAGTCGGACATGGCGCAGTTCCTCCCCGCGGCGCCGTTCCGCCGTCCCCCGGCGGTGACGCGATCACCGGCGCCACCGCGAGCGTAAGCCCGCCCGGCGCGGCGGTGCCAGGCCCGTGGGAAGGGGTGGGGGAAGCTTTACCGGCCGCCGCGGGAGCGGGCCGCCTCCAGCCGCCGCCTGCGGCGCAGCACCACGTACAGCACCGCGATCGCGAGCAGGGCGCCGACCGCGCCGCCGCCGACGAGCAGCCACATGCGGGACGAGTCGTCGGAGGCGAGCGGCGCGTCGGGCAGCACGCCCGAGCCGCCGTTCTTGCGGGTCTGCTCGATGTCGCCGGGCGGGACGAGCGTGCCCACCGGCTGGACCCTGCCGCGCGCGGCGAAGCCCCAGTCCAGCAGCTTGGCCGCGTACGCCGACGGCGGCATGTCCGCCCGCATCAGCGAGATCACGATCGTGTGCCCGCCGCGGCGCGCCTGGGCGACGAAGGTCTGCTGGGCGGCGATCGTGTAGCCGTTCTTGCCGCCGAGCATCCCGGGGTAGGCCAGCCGCTCGCCCGGGAGCATGTGGTTGTGCGTGTGGATCGGGTACCCGCCGACCTTCTTGCCCTTCTTGCGCTCCTTCTTGGTCGGGGGCGCCGGGAACGGGAAGTCGATCGCCTGCATGTAGGCGCGGTACTGGGGGTTCTTCATCCCCTCGCGCAGGATGAGCGCGAGGTCGTAGGCCGAGGTGTGCTGCGTCCGGACGTTCAGCCCGAGGTCCTTGTCCAGCCCGTTCGGGGATCCGGCGAGCGTGTCGCGCGCGTTGATCCGCCGGGCCTCGGCGTTCATGTCGGCGAGGGTCCTGCCCATCCCGCCGTCGGCCTCGGCCAGCGTCACCGCCGCGTCGTTGGCCGACATCATCAGCAGCGCGTGGAACAGGTCGGAGACCTTGTACTGCATCTTCGGCGTCAGCCCGACCTTGGTGCCCTCGGTGTCGCACGCCTTCTGGGACGGCCGGACGAGCCGGTTCGGGTCCAGCTTGGGGACGAGCGTCAGCGCGGTGAGGGTCTTGAGGGTGCTGGCGGGCAGGTAGTGCCCGTGCGGGTCCTTGGCGGCCAGGACCTCGCCGGTGTCGGCGTCCGCGATCAGGTACGAGGCCGCCTTGATCTTCGGCGGGGCCGGGACGCCCGGGGCCGTGTTCGCGACGACGCCGCGGCTCGCGAGCCGGGGCCCGCCGACCGTCTGCGCGGACGGCGACGCCACGGGCGACGCCTCGGCGCCGCGCGTGCCGGAGCGTCCCCGGGCGGGGGCGCGCGCGCC
>NZ_JBEUPA010000152.1:0-19848 GCF_040492065.1 Actinomadura sp. NPDC000929
CGGGTGGCCGAGGAACCGGCGGGCGCGCTGGCCCTCGCCGCCGACCGCAAGGGCGTCCGGCCGGGCGGCGCCGTCCGCGTGACCGCGACGTTCACCAACGAGTCGGCGCTCGGCGAGGCCCGCGGGGTGCGCTTCGGGCTGGCCGCGCCCGAGGGGTACAAGATCACGGCGACGTCCGGCCCGGCCGGCGACGTCGCCCCGGGCGCGACCGCCACCGCGACCTGGACGGTGACCGCACCCGCGGACGCGGAGCCCGGCGCCCTCCCGGGCCTGGACGCCACGGTCTCGTGGCGCGCCGCCGGAGGCGACTCCGAGCAGGCGAGCGCGCACTCCCTCCTCATGGTCGGCGGCGGCGCGGTGGGGGAGCCCTACAGGACCTCCGCCTCGACCGCGGCCGAGTTCGCGCGGTCCGGCGACACGGTCGGCATCGCCGCGGGCGGCAAGGACATGTGGGGCGACACCAACGAGTTCGCGACCGTCTACGAGGACGACTGGCTGGCCCCGGGGCACGCGGTCTCCACGAAGGTGACCGAGCTGGACGGGTCGTCCGGCTGGACGCGGGCCGGACTGGTCGCGAGCGACGACCTGGCCCGGACCGGGTCCGCCGGGTACGCCGCCATCGCCGTGACGCCCGCACACGGGTGCGTCTTCTCCTACGACGCCGACGGCGACGGCCGGCTCGACCACTACACCGAGGTCGGCGGGTTCACCGCGGGCGCGGTCCGCGTGCGGCTGCGCAGGGACGGCGACCGGATGTCCGGATCGTGCAGCTCCGACGGCGTGAACTGGGCCGTGGTCGGCTCCGGCACGGTCCCCGGCTCGGCGGGCGCCCAGGACGTCGGGATGTTCGTCAGCGCGGTGAACGCCCACACGGCGCAGGAGGCCATCGCCCGGTTCGACGGCGCCGTCGCCGCCTCGCCCGACACGTCCCGCAACGGATCGGACGACCCGCTCCAAAGCCTCCGCAAGCCGGTGACGGCGCTGTCCTCCGAGCCCGGCCGGCCGCCGGAGGCCGCCAACGACGGCAGCCGCGCCAACTCGCCCTACTGGGGCGGTCAGATGACCTACGGCGAGACCTGGTGGCGGGTCGACCTCGGCGCCGTCGACGACGTCTCGCGCGTCAACGTCCGCAACTACGTCGACGGGACCCGCTTCTACACCTACCGCCTGGAGGGCAGCCTCGACGGCGGCCACTGGTTCACCCTCGGCGGGCGCAACGGGCCGCGCCCCGCCGCCGACGCGGGCGACACCCTGGCCACCGAGGCCAGGGCCCGCTACATCCGGGTGGTCGGAACCGGCAACACCGCCAACCTCACCTTCCACCTCACGGAGGTGAGCGTCTACGGCGCCCCCGCCGGGTGACGGGCGTTCAGGGTTTGCGCCCGACGCCCCCGACGCTCCAGATCGGCCTGGACGACTCGATGGTCTCGTGCTCGGGACGCCACAGGGGCAGGTAGACGACGCCGGGCTCGATCAGGTCCCAGCCGGAGAAGAGCTTCTCCACCTCGGCCCTGGTCCGGATGTTCGAGCGCGGCGTGCCGCGGATCGCGTGGGTCTCCTGCTGGTAGAGGAAGGCGAGCCTGGCGGTGACCTCCGGGCACAGGTCGCTGACCGGATGCGAGATCGCGATGTGGCTGCCCGGCGCCATCAGGTCGCTCAGCCGCCGGACGCTCCCCGCCACCTCCTCGTCGTCGGGGATGGTGTAGAGCACGTGGAAGAACAGCAGCGCCGTCGGCTGGTCGAGGTCGATCAGGCGGCGCAGGTCGGGGTGGCGCGCGATGCCTTCGGCGTCCCGCATGTCGGCCTCGACGACCGCGGTGCGGGGGTCGCCTCCCAGCAGCGCCTGCGCGTGGACGCGCACCACGGGGTCGTTGTCCACGTAGACGACCCGGCAGTCCGGCGCCACCGCCTGAGCGATCTGGTGCACGCTTCCCTGGGTGGGCAGGCCGGTGCCGATGTCGAGGAACTGGCGGATCCCGGCGGCGGCGAGGAACCGGACGACGCGGTCCAGGAACTTGCGCCCTTCGCGGGCCAGGACCGGCAGTTCCGGCGCGAGTTCGATCGCCTGGAGCGCCGCCTGCCGGTCCGCGGCGTAGTTGTCCTTGCCGCCGAGGAAGTAGTCGTGCATCCGGCTCTCGTTGGGCGCCGTCGGATCGAAGGCCAGCGGCTCGTGCCCCGCGGGGAAGGGCATGGCTTCTCCATTCACCTGACATCCGAGCGGTGACGCGCGGCCGCCGCGAGGAATCGCCCAGTATGGCACGCTACTTTCTGGTACGTCCGACGTACCCGAGGTAGGCGCCCCAGCCCGGCGAGTCGAACGTCAGCGCCGCGCCGCCGCGCGGAGCGCCTCCAGACCCCGCGCGATCGGCGGCTGCGTCTCGCTGCCCCGGCGGACGATCGCGATGATGCGCCGGGACGGCGCCGCCGCGCCCCGCAGCGCCACCCGGACCACGGCCTCGTCCGGGGGCAGCGGCGCCAGCCGCGGCACCAGGCCGATGCCGAAACCGCGGGCGACGAGCGCCGAGACGGCGAACCACTCGTTGGCCTCGTGGGCGAGCCGCGGCGTGAACCCGGCGGCGGCGCAGGCGGCGAGCATGTGCTGGTGCTGGTCGCACCGGTCCGGCGAGCCGATCCACGGTTCGCCGGCCGCGTCGGCGAGCCCGACCGCCCCGCGCGCGGCGAGCGGGTGCCCGGCCGGGACGAGCAGGTCCTGCGGCTCGTCGAGCACGGGCCACTGCGCGAACCGCGCGTCGTCCGCGGCCGGGGTCTGCTCGCTCGGAATGACCACGGCGATGTCGCACCGCCGAGCGAGAAGCAGGTGACCGGCGTCCTCGCTCTCGGCGGCGGCGGCCGGAGGGCGCCCTCGCGGCCGGACGGGCGGGCCGCGTCTGTCGGACCGAATCGTGATCGGTCGTTCTCGTGGACCGGTCCGGCGGCGCGATCCCAGCCCGTAGAGTGGGGCGCGAAGATGATCAGCGTGGGCGGCCGGCAGGGAGGCACGGTGGCAGGCGAGCGGTTTGGGCCAGGCGGATTCGACCCGAGCGTGCCGAACATCGCTCGCATGTACGACTACTACCTCGGCGGCAAGGACCACTACGAGGCCGACCGCCTCCGCGCCGAGGAGGCCAAGGCCGCCGACCCCACCCTGATCACCCTGATCAAGGAGAACCGGGCGTTCATGGGGCGCGCCGTCCGGTACATGGCCGAGCAGGGCATCGACCAGTTCCTCGACATCGGCACCGGGCTCCCCACCCAGCAGAACGTCCACCAGATCGCCCAGTCGGTGAACCCCGCCGCCCGCGTCGCCTACGTCGACTACGACGGCCAGGTCGTCGCGCACGGGCGGGCGATCCTCGCGGACTCGCCCGGCACCCGGATGGTCCAGGCCGACATCCGCCGCCCCCGCGAGATCCTGGAGCATCCCGAGATCACCCGGCTGCTGGACTTCGGGAAGCCGGTCGCGCTGCTGACGATCGCCACCCTGCACTTCATCCCGGACGAGGACGACCCGCCCGGCGTCATGGCCGAACTGCGCGAGGCGCTCGCCCCCGGCAGCCACATGGCGATCACCCACGCCTCCGCCGACGGCGTGCCCGACATCGTGGCGAAGGTCGTCGAGGTCTACAAGAGGACGAACGCGCCCGGCACCCCGCGCAGCCTGGAGCAGGTGACCGGTCTGTTCGGCGACTTCGAACTGGTGGACCCCGGCCTGGTGTGGGCGCCGCTGTGGCGGCCCGAACGCCCGGTCACCCTGGAGGAGGCCCTGCCGATCTGGTTCTACGCCGGAGTCGGCCGCAAGCCCTGAGGTGTGCGTGCACGACCGCTCCCTGACGAATGCCACCGGGAAGAGGGAAGGCGACATGCGGGCAGTGACGGTCGGAGGGGCACTGGAGGCCGCGGCGACGCGGGACGCGGTGTTCCTCCACGACGGCGACGACACCATCACGTTCTCCGGGTTCGACGAGCTGGTCGACCGTGTCGCGGCGGGCCTGCTGGCCCGCGGCGTCGGGCGGGGCGACCGGATCGGCCTCCTCGGACCCAACACCGCGCAGTGGCTCGCGGTGTTCTTCGGCGCGGCCCGGATCGGCGCCGTGGTCGTCCCGCTCAACGTCCGCTACCGGGAGCGGGAGCTGTCGTACATGCTCGGGCAGAGCGGCGCCCGGCTGGTCGTCGGCGTCGAGGCCGTCCCCGACTTCGACTTCGCCGCGTACTTCGCGTCGTCCGGCATTCCCGCCGTGCACTTTGGTGAGGGCTTCGACGCCCTGGCCTCGACCCCGGCCCCGCCGGCCCTGGCCGCGGCCCGCGCCGCGGTGGACCCGGGCGACCCGCTGATGATCCTCTACACGTCCGGCACCACGGGGCGCCCCAAGGGCGCCGTCATCACCCACCGCGGCATCCTGGCCTCGGCCTCGGCCCAGGCCGACCACTTCCGGATGACCGGCGAGGACGTCCTGCTCGGCCACCTCCCGTTCAACCACGTCGGCGGCATCACCTGCACCATCATGGCCGCCCTGGTCAGCGGCGGCTCGGTCGCGCTGCTGCCCGCGTTCTCCCCGGACGCCGCGCTGCGCGCCGTCGAACGCCACCGGGTGACGTTCCTCGGCGCCGTCCCCACGATGTACGTGCTGATGCTCGGCCGCCCCGACTTTGCCGAGCACGACGTCTCGTCCGTCCGGCTGTGCATGGCGGGGGGCTCCAACGTGGAGCCGGCGCTCGCCGACGCGATCCGCCGAGGCTTCCCCGGCACGCCTCTCTACGGTCTCTACGGGCTGTCCGAATCCTCGGGCGCCTGCGTCCTGTCCCCGACGGACGACGACCCCGAGACCGTCTCCCGGACCCTCGGCGCGATCATCGGCGACTTCGAGGCGCGCGTGACGGCCCCGGACGGGACGGTGCTGCCGCCGGGCGAGACCGGCGAGCTCCAGATCCGCGGCGCCTGCGTCGCCGCCGGCTACTGGGACATGCCGGACGAGACCGCCGAGGTGTTCCTGCCGGACGGCTGGCTCGCCACCGGCGACATGGTCGCCATGGAGCCCGACGGGCACCTGGTCCTGCGCGGGCGCAAGAAGGAGATGTACATCCAGGGCGGCTTCAACGTCTACCCGGTGGAGATCGAGAACGTCCTGACCGCCCACCCGAAGGTCGCGATGGCCGCCGGGATCGGCGTCCCCGACGCGGTCCTCGGCGAGGTCGGCCGCTTCTACGTCGTCCCGCGCCCGGGCGCCGAGCCCCCCACCGCCGACGAGCTGACCGCCTACTGCCGCGACCGCCTGGCCGACTACAAGGTGCCCCGCCAGTTCGTCATCACCGCGGACGTCCCCCTGACCCCCGTAGGCAAGATCCACAAAGCCCTCCTCAAGGACCGCGACGGATCCGTCCCGGGCTGAACCCGGGTGCCGGGGAGGAGAAGGCCTCCCCGGCACCCGGGGCTCTAACTGTGCGCGTGGACGTCGAGGATGGCCTGGGCGAGGGTCTCCGAGGCGGGCGCGTTGACGAGCCTCCACTGCGCGGCACAGGGGATGAGCGCCCACCATTCCTTGGTGTGGGTGCCCCACCAGCACAGGACACCGAAGCGGGCGCGGAGATAGGCGATCGTGTCCGTGTGGGGCGCGCCGGGGTCGGGCGGCGGGATCGGCAGCGCGGTGCCGTCCCGCACCGGACGCCGCGCCCGGGCGGCGAGCGCCGCCGCCACGTAGGGGGTGAGGATCCGGGTGATCCGCTCCGCCGCGCCGGCCGGGTTGGTGTGCGGGGCCAGGTCCTCGCCGGTGCTCGACCGGTACCACCAGGCGTCGGACGCCGATCCGGAGGCGAGCGTGATGCTCTCCCCGAACCCCGGGACGGCCGGGTCGTAGACGCGCAGGAGCGGGAGGGCCCCCTCGTAGCGCGGCACGGCCTTCCAGCCCTCTCGGACGACTTCATGTGCAAGTCGGTCAAGGTGGCTTGTCATAGAGGAAGCCGAGGCTCCGGCGTGCAGATTCTTCGGTTCGATCCACCCCATTACCGGCGCACCCACTTACGGGGGTCGGGCGTCGGGCGGCAGGCCGCGCGGCTGAGCTCGTTGGTGAGGACCCTGCGAAGCTCTTCGGCGGTGCTGCATATAACGGTCGGGTCAATGCCGGCCTTTGGGTCGTGCAGCGTGGCGACCCAGTCGCCGAGCCTTCCGTCGTAGCGCGTGGCGCGCCAGATTCGGTGGCCTTGGAAGTCCTCGCGGAGTCGGGCTAACGCCTGGTCAGCGGGGTTGACGGGCGTATCCATGATCAGTTCAAGCTTCCGTCGGTGTGGTTGCTCTTCGTTACCGTCCCCAATCTTCCCGTGACCGGGTCGTCTTTTGGAAGAGCGGGGAGCCCGCCAGATGGAAAGCTCTCGGCGTCGTTAGAAAACACTTCGCTTTCGGGTCTCCCGGGTTTCCCGTCCCCGCCGTCCCGCAACGCAGGGGTTCCGCGTACCTCCGGCTGCTTTGACGGTGAACGCCTGTTTGCCGAACCGACTCCATCTTGTTTCCCTCCGTTCCGTGCAATCCGGTGCAACCGGACAATTCTCCGTCGGATGTCGGCGCGTTGGGGATCACTGGGTGGGGCCGGGATTCGAACGGATCCGCGAAGAACCGCCTCATCCGCTCGTGCGACCGGCTTCCTGCAGCGCCATGAACCAGGGAACGCGAGGTCGCGGAGAAAGTAAGGCGAACGGCCACAAGCGGCCATTCTCGGGTTTCGGAATGGCGCATTACGGTCATTCCCCATTACGTGAGTGAAACTTGCGCGGCAAGTCTTGATGCCACGATCGATGATTATTAACCGGCCGCGAGGATCGGCCTCTCGGTGGAGCGAATGCGCGGCGAATGGCGCGTCGCGTATTGAGTCTTGGTCCGTGCGGCTTCGCGTGCTTGCGTTCGCGGAGGTCTTCCTGGTAGGGGGAGAACCGCGAAAGGCGAATGATCCCCACATGCGAAACCGGTGCGAACTCAGAGCCGAGTGATTGAACGATGTCATTGGGGTCGTTCTGATGCGGCGATCCGCGGAGGTGGAGGGCGATTCACCGGGTAAGAACCATGATGACTGCTGGTCAAGCCCTTCTGAGAGGAGAGATGCGGCGGCCGCTTTCGCCGGCCGGGGGCCGCGGCCGCCCCGCGTCCGCCCGTCCGTGCCCCACCGGGCGGGCGGAGCAGGCGCGTTGCATGTTCATGCAGGAGCGTGCATACTTGTGCTCATGTCCAAAGTGCTGACCTCCCTGCCCGTCGGTGAGCGCGTCGGGATCGCCTTCTCCGGTGGCCTCGACACTTCGGTGGCGGTCGCGTGGATGCGCGACAAGGGCGCGGTGCCCTGCGCCTACACCGCCGACATCGGGCAGTACGACGAGCCCGACATCGCCTCCGTGCCCGGCCGCGCGGCCAAGTACGGGGCGGAGGTCGCGCGCCTGGTCGACTGCCGGGCCGCCCTCGTGGAGGAGGGGCTCGCCGCCCTGGCGTGTGGCGCGTTCCACATCCGGTCCGGCGGCCGCAGCTACTTCAACACCACGCCGCTCGGACGAGCCGTGACGGGGACGCTCCTCGTCCGCGCCATGCTGGAGGACGACGTCCAGATCTGGGGCGACGGCTCGACGTTCAAGGGCAACGACATCGAGCGGTTCTACCGCTACGGGCTGCTGGCCAACCCGTCCCTGCTGGTCTACAAGCCCTGGCTCGACGCCGACTTCGTCACCGAGCTCGGCGGCCGCACGGAGATGTCGCAGTGGCTGCTGTCCCGCGGCCTGCCCTACCGGGACAGCACGGAGAAGGCCTACTCCACCGACGCCAACATCTGGGGCGCGACCCACGAGGCCAAGGCGCTGGAGCACCTCGACGCCGGCATCGAGACCGTCGAGCCGATCATGGGCGTGCGGTTCTGGGACCCCGCCGTGGAGATCGCCGCCGAGGACGTCACGATCGGGTTCGAGCAGGGCCGCCCGGTGACGATCAACGGCAAGGAGTTCGGGTCCGCCGTCGACCTGGTGCTGGAGGCCAACGCCATCGGCGGGCGGCACGGTCTCGGGATGTCCGACCAGATCGAGAACCGCGTCATCGAGGCCAAGAGCCGCGGCATCTACGAGGCGCCCGGCATGGCGCTGCTGCACGCGGCCTACGAGCGGCTCGTCAACGCGATCCACAACGAGGACACCCTCGCCACCTACCACAGCGAGGGCCGGCGGCTCGGCCGGCTCATGTACGAGGGACGCTGGCTGGACCCGCAGGCGCTCATGCTGCGCGAGTCGCTGCAGCGCTGGGTCGGGACGGCCGTCACCGGCGAGGTGACCCTGCGGCTGCGGCGCGGCGAGGACTACTCCGTCCTCGACACCTCCGGCCCCGCGTTCAGCTACCACCCCGACAAGCTGTCCATGGAGCGCACCGAGGACTCCGCCTTCGGCCCCGTGGACCGGATCGGCCAGCTGACCATGCGCAACCTCGACATCGCCGACTCGCGCGCCAAGCTGGAGCAGTACGCCGGGCTCGGCATGGTCGGCAGCTCGCACCCGGCCCTGATCGGTGCCGCGCAGGCGGCCTCGACCGGGCTGATCGGCGCGATGCCGGCGGGCGGCGCCGAGGCGATCGCCTCCCGCGGCAAGGACTCCCGGGACGCCGAGGTCCTCGACCGCGCCGCCATGGAGTTCGGCACCGACTGACCAGAGGTCCGGTCCGGGCCGCCGCAGAGGAGCTAGGGGGCCTCCTCCTCCACGGGAGGAAGCGGGGTCTCCTTCTCCGGCGGTCCGACGAAGCCGTGCAGTGCCGCCGCCACCACGGCCCCCACCAGGGGCGCGACGATGAACAGCCACACCTGCGAGAGGGCGGTCCCGCCGAGGACGACGGCCGGGCCGAGGCTGCGGGCCGGGTTGACCGAGGTCCCAGTGATGGGGATGCCGATGAGGTGCACGGTCGTGAGGGCGAGGCCGATGCCCACCCCGGCGACCGACGGGATGGCCGCCGTGCTCGTCATGGACAGCACGATGAACACGAACAGGGCGGTCAGGACGACCTCGGTGAGGAACGCGCCGCCCATGTCGATGCGGATGAGGCTGGCGTCGCCCCACCCGTCCGCGCCGAGACCGGTCACGGAGCGGGCGTAGAGCGGCGAGCCGGAGAAGGTCGCCCACAGCAGGAGCGCGCCCAGGATGCCGCCGGCGAACTGGGCGGCCCAGTAGCCGGCGGCGTCGAGCGGCGGGATCCGGCGGGCGAGCAGCACGCCCAGCGTGACGGCCGGGTTGACGTGGCAGCCCGAGATCGGGCCGATCGCGTAGACCAGGGCGAGGAGCACCAGGCCGAAGGCCAGCGCCGTCGCGACGACGCCCGCCGAGAGGCTGCGCCCGGCGACGCCGAAGCCGAACGACAGGGTCGCCACGCCCACCGCGAAGTAGACCAACAGCAGCGTGCCCACGAGCTCCGCAGCCATCCTCCTGAACACGCGCTCCCCTTCCCCCGGGACTCCGATGGCCTCGGCCTACCCCGGGAGGCCGGGAAGATCGTCTCCGTGTGAGCGCCGTGACCCGGAAATGGGGGCGGCTTGGGGGAGCCGGTCAGGCGTGCTGGGCCAGGCTGGTCCAGCTCTCGTCCCAGAGGGCGCCGCGACGGCGGTCGCAGCGGCGGCGGACGAGGAGGTAGCCGGCCAGCAGGGGGACGCCCACGGCGACGGCGGCCGTGGCCGCGGCCACGGCGGTGGTGGCCAGGGTGGCGGCGCGGGTCTGGGGGTGCTGGATCGGGTTGCCCGCCGTGTCCACCCAGATGCGCTGCTCCATGCCCGGCCTGACGGACTTGTCGGCCGGGACGACGGTGGTCCGCGTCCGGCCGTCGCGGGACGTCCAGGCCAGCTCGGCGTAGGTGTGCCGTATGCCGGCGCCGCCCTGCGAGTCGGTGTGGACGACCTGCGCCGTGACGCGGTGGACGTTGCGGTGCTCGGCCCGCACGCCGCTGCGGTAGGCGTCGGCGGCCAGGAGCGCGGACGCGGGCGGGGCGAGCACCGTGAACAGCACCGCGGCGGCGACGCCGACCGCCCACTGGCGGCGGTCGACGGCGCGTCGCAGTTCGTTGCGGTCGAAGCCGAAACGGCGGCGGACCCGTCCTAGCCTTCTCATTGCCTCCTCCTTCGTCCGTGACAGTAATCGCTCCGGGAAGCGGTCGGGCACGCGCCTCTTCTGGTGCGCTCGCATAGCGCGCAAACTGGCAGGAGGAGGGCATGCACATGACGGGCGTGGAGAGCGGCGAGCAGGCGCACGTCCTGTTCGGCTACGACGGGACGGCGGAGAACGACACGGCGCTGAGCTGGGCGATCGAGGAGGCCCGGCTGCGCGACCTCGATCTGGTGATGTGCCACTGCTGGCACTGGCCCTACCCGGAGGGGCACGAGGACCCGCACGGCGAGGCGGTCATGAGGCGGGCTGGATGGAACCTGCTGGAGCGCGGCAGGCGCCGCGCCCGCGAACTGGGGGCGCCCGGCACGGTGCGCGGTCGCCTGGTCCGCGGCCCCGCCCGGGGCGCGCTGCTGAGCGAGTCGCGCGACGCGGAGCTGGTGGTGGTCGCGGCCCCCGAGCGGCTGGACGAGGGCGCGGGGGTGCTGGAACTCGCGGCCGGCGCCACCCGCCCGGTGGTCGTCGTGAAGGACGGGGTGGGCCCCCGCCGGGTCGTCGCAGGGGCCGACGGGACGACGTGGTGCGACCCGGCGCTGGGCTTCGCCGCCGCCGAGGCGGCGCTGCGCCGGTGGGAGCTGCGCGTGGTGTACGCCTGCTGGGAGCCCGCCGCGGTCGACGCGGACGAGCTGGCGCTGTTCCACGACAGGGAGCTGCTGGAGAAGACGCGCGCCGCCGAGCTGGAGGCGGCCGTGGCCCCGTGGCGCGAGCGGTATCCGCGGCTCGACATCCGGGTCTCGCTGCTGCTGGAGCGCCCCATGGAGGCGCTGTTCGACGCCGCGGACGACGCCGGGCTGCTGGTGCTGGGCGACCGGGGCGCCGGGATCGCCCCGCTGGGCTCGACCAGCACGGCGGTGCTCCGGCATGCCCGCCGCGCCGTCGCGATCGTCCCCGCGCGCCCGGACTGAGCGCCGGTCAGGAGTCCCCGGCCCAGGCCTCGGTCGCGTGCAGGGCGGGGTCGGCCGGCAGGTCGGGCTCGAGGATCAGCTGGAGTATCAGGCCGTCCAGCACCGCGGTGAAGAGCATGGCGGTCCCCTCGCGGCGCTCGGCGGGCCACCCGGGGCGCAGGTGCTCCAGCCGTGCGGCGACGCGGGCCCGCGCGTCCCTCGACCAGTCCCGCCGCTCGGCGCCCATCCGCGGGTCGCGCAGCGCCCGGACCAGCAGTTCGGCGGCGAGCCTGAGGTTGCGCTCCCCGGCGAGCACGTCCAGGACGCGCTCGCGCAGCGCCCGCAGCGCGGCCGCGGTGTCCGGCGCGGCGACCAGCGCGTCCACCACCGGGTCGACGATCGTCTCGCTGGCCCGCTGCGCGACGGCCACGTGCAGCCCCGGCAGCCCGTTGAAGTAGTGGTGGAGCAGCCCCGGCCGGATCCGGGCCCGGTCGGCGACGGCCCGGGCCGTGAGCGCGGCCCAGCCGCCCTCGGCGAGCAGGTCGAGACCGATCCCCACGAGCTGCTCCCGGCGTGCCCGTCCGCGGGGTGTGGACGCGCGAGGCTCCTCGTGGGTCATCACGCCACGCTATCCCAACGCTTGCACCGTGCAACCGACCAAGATCGTCGCGGATGCCCGATTCCCGGGGCGCGGACGGGGTAGGGCCGCCGCATGATCGATGCGGTGCTCTTCGACGTCGACGGCACGCTGGTCGACACCAACTACCTGCACGCGGCCACCTGGTGGCAGGCGTTCCTCCAGCACGGGCACACCGTCCCCATGGCGGACGTGCACAGGGCGGTCGGCATGGGCTCGGACAAGCTGCTCGACCACCTGCTCCCGGACGACCGGGACCGGGACGCCGACGACGGGATCCGCACCGCGCACACGGCCCTGTACGCCCAGTACTGGTCGCGGCTCCAGGCCTTCGACGGCGCCGCAGACCTGCTGCGGGCGTGCGCCGGGCGCGGGAGCCGCGTCGTGCTCGCCAGCTCGGCCGCCGCGCCCGAGCTGAAGGCGCTGCGCGCGGCGCTGGACGCCGACGACGCCATCGACGACGCCACCTCCGGCTCGGAGGTGGAGGCGACCAAACCGGCGCCGGACCTCGTCCAGCTCGCCCTGGAGCGCGCGGCGGCGCCCGCCGCCCGGGCCGTGTTCGTCGGCGACACCCGCTGGGACGTCGAGGCCGCCCGGCGCGCGGGAATGCCGTGCGTGTGCGTGCTCACCGGCGGCTGGAGCCGCGCCGAGCTGGAGGAGGCGGGCGCGGCGGCCGTCTACGACGACCCCCGCGCCCTGCTGGACGACCTGGACCGGAGCCCGCTCGCGCTATGAGGCGCGGTCGCGCTCGGCGGCGAGTTGGAGCGCCACGTCGATGATCATGTCCTCCTGGCCGCCCACGTAGCCGGCCTCGCCGACCTTCTGCAGGATCTCGTGCGCCGGGACGCCGTAGCGCTCGGCCGCCCGCTCGGCGTGCAGCAGGAAGCTGGAGTACACGCCCGCGTACCCCTGCGTGATCGCGCCCCGGTCGGCGAACGGCAGCCGGTGCAGGAACGGCTTCACCACGTCGTCGGCGGCCGCCAGCGCGCCCTGCACGTCGACGCCCGTCGGGACGCCGAGCCGCTCGAACGTCGCGACCAGCACCTCGGTGGGGGAGTTGCCCGCCCCCGCGCCGAGCGCGCACAGCGCGCCGTCGATCTGCCGGGCGCCGTTCTGCTGCGCCAGGACGGAGTTGGCGACGCCGAGGGACAGGTTCTGGTGGCCGTGGAAGCCGACCTGCGCCTCGTGCCCGATCTCCTTGACCAGCGCGCTGATCCGCTCCTGCGCCTCGCCGAGGACCAGGGCGCCGGCGGAGTCGACGACGTAGACGCACTGCGCGCCGCCGTCCACCATGATCCGGGCCTGCCGCGCCAGCTCGTCCGGGCCGACCCGGTGCGAGAGCATGAGGAACCCGACGGTCTCCATGCCGAGCTCGCGGGCGGCGGCGAAGTGCTGCAGCGACACGTCCGCCTCGGTGCAGTGCGTGGCGACCCGGGCGACGGACGCGCCCGCGTCGTGCGCCATCTTCAGGTCGTGGACCGTGCCGAGGCCCGGCAGCAGCAGGACGGCGATCTTGGCCCGGGTCGCCTCGTCCACGGCGGCGGCGACGAGCTTGACGTCGTCCTCCAGCGAGAAGCCGTAGTTGAAGGACGACCCGCCGAGGCCGTCGCCGTGGGTGACCTCGATGACCTCGACCCCGGCGGCGTCGAGGGCGTGCACGACGCCGCGGACCTGCTCCTCGGTGAAGCGGTGCGCCATCGCGTGGCTGCCGTCCCGCAGCGTGGAGTCGGTGATCCGGATCTTCTCGCTGACGTCGCTCATACCTGTTCCCTGCGAGGGGGCGACCCCCCGCACCCCCCGGTTCGCTTCGCTCATTCTGAGGCCTTCCTGCGCGCGAGCTGCTCGCCGACCCGGGCGGCGGCCGCGGTCATGATGTCGAGGTTGCCGGCCCACGGCGGCAGGTGGTCGCCGTTCCCGCGGACCTCCAGGAACACCGCGACGCGGGCCATCCCGTTCCAGATGTCGCGGGGCTCGTCGAACTGCGGCTCGACCCGCAGCGTGTAGCCGGGGACGTAGGCGGCGACCTGCGCGACCATCTTCTCGATCGACTCCGCGATCGCCCCGGTGTCGGCGTCGGACGGGATCGCGCAGAACACCGTGTCCCGCATGATCATCGGCGGGTCCACCGGGTTGAGGATGATGATCGCCTTGCCCCGCCCGGCGCCGCCGACCTGCTCGATCGCGCGGGCCGTGGTCTCGGTGAACTCGTCGATGTTCGCGCGGGTGCCGGGACCGGCCGAGCGGGACGCGATCGACGCGACGATCTCGGCGTACGGCACCGGCACCACCGAGGACACCGCGTGCACGATCGGGATCGTCGCCTGCCCGCCGCAGGTGATCATGTTGAGGTTGGGGGCGTCCGACAGCGAGTCCAGGTTCACCGGCGGGCACACCAGGGGGCCCGTCGCGGCCGGCGTCAGGTCGATCGCCGTGATCCCCGCCTCCTCGTAGCGGGGCGCGTTGGCCAGGTGCGCCTTCGCCGAGGTCGCCTCGAACACCAGGTCGGGCAGAGTGGGCTGCTTCAGCAGCCAGTCCACGCCCTCCGCCGACGCCTCGACGCCCATCCTGCGGGCGCGCTCCAGGCCGTCGGACTCCGGCACCACCCCGACCATCGAGTGGACGTCGATCAGCTCGCTGCGCTGGAGCTTGACCAGCAGGTCGGTGCCGATGTTGCCCGGCCCGACGATCGCCGCCGTCAACGTGCTCATGCCTGCTCCCTCCTTCCGAACCGAGCGGTGACGGAACCGATCCCGGCGAACGTCGCCGTGAGCGTCTCCCCGGGCGCGACCGGCACGGCCGCGGTGATCGAGCCGGGCAGCACCACGTGCCCGGCCTCCAGGCTCACGCCGCGCTCGCCGAGGACGTTGGCCAGCCAGACCAGCGCGTTGATCGGCGATCCGAGGACCGCGCCGCCCGCGCCGGTGTCGATCAGGTCGCCGTCGCGGCGCAGCAGGCAGCCCATCAGCGACAGGTCCTGGTCGTCCAGCCGGACCGGGCGGGTGCCGAGCACGACGCCGCCGCTGGAGGCGTTGTCCGCGATCGTGTCCGGAAGGGTGATCCTCCAGTCCGCGATGCGGGAGTCGATCACCTCCAGGGCGGGCAGCACGTACTCGACGGCCGCGACGGCGTCCGCCGCCGTGGCGCCGGGACCGGCCAGGGGACGGCCCAGCACGAACGCGATCTCCGGCTCGATCCGGGGCTGCAGGAACCGGCCGGTGTCGATCGGCGCGCTCTCCGGCAGGAACATCGTGTCCAGCAGCACGCCGAAGTCCGGCTGGTCCACGCCCATCTGGCGCTGCATCGCGGCCGAGGTCAGGCCGACCTTGTGGCCCTTGATCCGCGCGCCGGCGGACGTCCACGCCTTGACCTGGGCGAGCTGGACCGCGTAGGCGTCGGCCACCGACATGGTCGGATGGTCCTTCGTCAGCGGCGAGATGGGAGTGCCGGTGGCGTACGCGTCAAGGAGCGCGGCCGCGGCCTTCTCCACGGAACCCGGGTCCATGGGGCCGTCCTTTCGTTCGTGGGCAGGCCGAGCCTCTCCCGCCGCGACCCCCGCGGGCAACGCGGCCGTCCCGCGTGGTGGGACACTTCTTCCATGACGTCCGTCCCGTCCGAGGAGAGCTTCCTGCGCCGCGTCGTCGCGGTGCTGTCGGCGTTCCGCCCGGAGGACGACGGCCTGGGCCCGGCCGAGCTGGCCCGCCGCAGCGGCCTGCCGAAGTCGACCGCGCACCGCATCGCCCTCGACCTGGTGGACGCCGGGCTGCTGGAACGCCGGGGCCCGCGGGTGCGGCTCGGGCTGCGGCTGTTCGAGATCGGGCAGCGGGTGCCGCGCCAGCGGGTGCTGCGGGACGCCGCCGTCCCGTACATGTCGGACCTGCGGGAGGCGACCCGGCAGACCGTCCACCTCGCGGTGCTGGAGGGCGGCGAGGTCGTCTACGTGGAGATCCTCGGGTCCTCCGGCGGGCCGCGGCTGCCGTCCCAGGTGGGCGGGCGGCTGCCCGCGCACGTGACCGGGGTGGGCAAGGCGATCCTCGCGTTCTCCCCGCCGGAGGTGGTCAAGGGCGTGCTGGAGTCGGAGCTGGTCAGGGTCGGCGAGCGCAGCGTGACCGCGCCCGGGCTGCTCGCCCGCGAGCTGGAGACGATCAGGCGCGAGGGCGTCGCCTACGACCGGGAGGAGTCCGGGAGCGGGATCGTCTGCGCCGCCAGCCCCGTCCTCGGCCCGGACGGGCTGGTCCTCGGTGCGCTGTCGGTGTCGGGCTGGGCGACCCGGATGCGGCTCGCCGCGGTCGCCCCGGCCGTCCACACCGCCGCGCTCACCCTCTCGCGCACCCTGGGCGGTTAGCCGCTCCGGGCGGTCATCGCCCCGGCAGGCGGCGGGCCAGGAGCTGGGCGAGGTGCTCGCCGTCGCGGTGCGCGAGCTCGCGCAGCTGCGTGCGGCAGCTGAACCCGTCGGCCAGGACCACGGCGTCCTCCCCGGCCGCGCGGACCGCCGGGAGCAGCCGGTGCTCGGCGACGGCGACCGACACCTCGTGGTGGCCCTTCTCGACGCCGAAGTTGCCGGCCAGGCCGCAGCAGTCGCCCAGCCGCTCGACGCCCGCGCCCGCCTTCCGCAGGAGCTCGGCGTCCTTCGCCCAGCCCATGACGGCGTGGTGGTGGCAGTGCGGCTGCGCGACCCCGGTCACGCCGGACAGGTCGGGCGGCGTCCAGTCCGGTGTCTCGGCGAGCAGTTCGGCCAGGGTGCGGGTCGCGGCGGCGACCTCGCGGGCGGCGGCGGCGTCCACGCCCCTCAGCAGCTCCTCGGCGTCGGACCGCAGCACGCCGGTGCAGGACGGCTCCATCCCGACGACCTTGGCGCCGCGCCGGACATGGGGGAGCAGCGCGCGGACAGCGCGGCGCGCCTGCGCCCGCGCCCCGTCCAGCTGCCCGGTGGAGATCCACGTGATTCCGCAGCACACGGGGCGCTCGGTCACCGTGACGCGGTAGCCGGCGTGCTCCAGCACCCGCACGGTCGCCCGGCCCACATCGGGGGAGAACGCGTCGGTGAAGCTGTCCACGAACAGCACGACGTCGCCGTTGCGGCCCTCCGGGCTGTGGTGGGAGGCGAACCAGCGCCGGAACGTCTCGGGCGCCAGCGCGGGGAGCGTGCGCCGCCGGTCGATGCCCGCGCCCCAGGCCAGCAGCGGCTTCAGCGCGCGCGACCGCATCGCCGCGTTGACCACCCTGATCGCCGCGGGGGCCCTGGCGGCGAGCCGGGTCCAGCGCGGGAGCCGGCCGAGCGCGTAGTGGGAGCGCGGCCGGATCCGTCCCCGGTACCGCTGGTGCAGCGCCTCCGCCTTGTAGGAGGCCATGTCGACGCCGGTCGGGCAGTCGGACGCGCAGCCCTTGCAGGCCAGGCAGAGGTCGAGGACGTCGTGCAGGGCCTCGGACTTCCAGCCGTCCGGGCCGAGCCTGCCGCTGACGACCTCCTGGAGGACCCGGGCCCGCCCGCGCGTGGAGTCCTTCTCCTCCCGGGTCGCCAGGTAGGACGGGCACATCACGCCGCCCGCCCCGGTGTTGTCGGCGCGGCACTTGCCCACGCCGGTGCAGCGGTGCACGGCCCGGGACAGGTCGCCGCGGTCGTCCCGGTAGGCGAGACCGAGCCCCCGGTTCAGCGGGACCGTCCGCACGGCGCGCAGGTCGGCGTCCACGGCCGCCGGGCGGACGACGATGCCGGGGTTGAGCAGGTCGTCCGGATCGAAGACGTCCTTGACGGCCGAGCACAGCGCCAGCGCCTCGGCCGAGTACATGTGCGGCAGCAGCTCGCTGCGGGCCCGGCCGTCGCCGTGCTCGCCGGACATGGTGCCGCCGTGCCGGGCCGCCAGCGCGGCCGCGTCGTTGAGGAAGTCGCGGAAGACGCGCGTCCCGCCGGTCCGCCCGAACGGGAAGTCGATCCGGACGTGGATGCACCCGTCGCCGAAATGCCCGTACGGCACGCCGAACAGGTCGTAACCGGCCAGCAGCGCCTCGAACTCCCGCAGGTACGCGCCGAGCCGCTCGGGCGGGACGGCCGCGTCCTCCCACCCGGCGTGGGCCTGCTCGCCGGCGGGCGTGCGGGCGACGAGCCCGGAGCCGTCCTCGCGGATCCGCCACAGCGCGTCGGCCAGCGCCATGTCCTCCACGAGCGCCGAGTCGGCGCAGCCGGACGCGGCGACGACCCCGCGCGCCGCGGAGCGCAGCGCCCCGGGCTCGGATCCGGCCAGCTCCACCAGCAGCCATCCCGACCCGGACGGCAGCGGCGGCACCGCGCCGGCGCCCCGCCGCTCCCGCACGACGTTCACGATCCGCGAGTCCAGGCCCTCGCACGCGACCGGGCCGTGCGGGAGGATCGCCGGGACGGCGTCGGCGGCCTCGGCCATCGACCCGTACCCGAGCACCACGAGCGCCCGGTGCGCGGGTTCGCGGACCATCCGCACCCGTGCCGCGAGCGTCAGCGCGAGCGTCCCCTCGCTTCCCACCAGCGCGCGGGCGACGTCGAAGCCCTTCTCCGGCAGGAGGTGCTCCAGCGAGTAGCCGGAGACCTGCCGGCCGAACCTCCCGAACTCCGTCCGCACCAGGGCCAGGTTCTCGCCGACCAGCCCGCGCAGCCGCTCCATCAGGACGCCGCCGGTCCGCGCCCCCGGCACGTCGCCGATCCGCAGCCGCTCCCCGGACCCGGTGACGACGTCGAGGCCGAGCACGTTGTCGCTCGTGCGCCCGTAGCCGAGCGCCCGCGACCCGCAGGCGTTGTTGCCGATCATCCCGCCGAGCGTGGCCCGCGTCCGGGTGGACGGATCGGGCCCGAACCGCAGCCCGTGCGCGGCCGCCCTCCGGTGCAGGCGCTCCTGCACGATGCCGGGCTCCACCAGCGCCGTCCCCGCCTCCGGGTCGATCTCCAGCACCCGGTTCAGGTGCCGGCTCACGTCCGCGACGACCCCGGGCCCGACCGCGTTGCCCGCGATGGACGTCCCGGCGCCGCGCATCGTGAGCGGCACCCCGGCGTCCCGGCACACGGCGAGGACGGCGGGCAGCTCGTCCGCCTCACGGGGCGTCACCACGACCCGCGGCGGCACCCGGTACAGGGAGGCGTCCGAGGAGTACAGGGACCGCGCGAGCGCAGAGTCGTCCACCCCGCTGACCCCGGCCGCCCGCAGCGCCTCCACCAGCTCGCCGTGCTCACGATGGTCGGTCACGGTGACCACGGTAGGTCATGGTGCGGGCGCCGGACGCCGGGCGCCCCGCTTCCCTGCGGGGGCCTCTGTCGGTCCCCTTCGGCAGCCTCGTCGTGGCGCTCGGCCACGTCGGCGGGCTGTCGATCCCCGACACCTGGACGCGGGCCCCCGGCGTGACCGGGGAATGTCGGCTGCCTGACCGCCCCTCCATCGTCTACCGCAGCCGCGACGAGCAGCTCGGCATGCACCGTCCCCGCCGGGGATGGAAGCGGGCCGCCTGAGAACCCCGGGGTGCCGCCGGGCCCCGCCGGGGCAGGCGGTAGCGTCCGGGAGCGACCCGTCACACCCCCGCCCGGTACGCCCTCGGAGGCCTCCTCGTGCTCGCCGTCACCACCGCCGACGTGCGGATCTTCCTGCATGTGCTCGCCGCGACGATCTGGGTCGGCGGGCAGATCACCCTCGGCGCGCTCGTGCCCGCCCTGCGCGGCTACGAGGGCGTCACCAAGGCCGCGGCCCGCCGGTTCAACGCGATCGCCTGGCCCGCGTTCGCCGTCCTCGTGCTCACCGGAGGCTGGAACATCGCCGCGGGCGACCTCGCAGGCCCCGCCCAGCGCACCCTGGAGGTGAAGCTGGTGTTCGTCCTGCTGTCCGGCGTGGCCGCGTTCCTGCACGCCCGCGCCAAGTCCAAGGCCGGGCTCGCCGTGTGGGGCGCGCTCGGAGCCCTGGGCGCGCTCCTCGCGCTGTTCTTCGGCGTCCAGCTCGGCTGACGCCCGCCGCCGCTCGCCCGCCGCCGCCGCGCGTTGCGCCGGGAAGCAGGTAGATCGTCTAGGTTTGTCCCATGAGCGATGCGGTGGCGGTGGGGCTGGTCGGGGCGGGACCCTGGGCGGGGATGGTGCACGCGCCCGCGCTGGCGGCGGGCCCGGCCACGCGGCTCGCGGGGGTGTGGGCGCGGCGGCCGGTGGCGTCCGCCGCGCTGGCCGGCGAGCAC
>NZ_JBEUPA010000153.1:0-19214 GCF_040492065.1 Actinomadura sp. NPDC000929
GCCGCCCGCGGGCCTCGCGGCGGTGACGGCGCTGGACGGCCTGGTCTGGCTGGCCGCCGCCGGCGCCGGGCTGGCGCTGCGGCTCCTGGACTCGCGGGCGCGCGGGGCGGCCGAGCAGGTCCGCCGGGCCGAGCGGCTGGAGCTGGCCCGGGAGCTGCACGACGTCGTGGCCCACCACATCACGGGCATGGTGGTCCAGGCGCAGGGCGCCCAGGTGGTCGCCCGCCGGGACCCGGAGCAGGTGAGCGGGTACCTCGGCGAGATGGAGGCCGCGGGCACCGAGGCCCTGGCCGCGATGCGGCGGGTCGTCGGGCTGCTGCGCGACGCCGACGACGCGGCGCCGGCGTCCCCCGGGCCGGAGCGCCTGGGCGCGCTGGTGGAGCGGTTCCGCCGGCAGGGCCCGGAGGTGCGGCTGAGCATGCCGGACGGGAACGCGGACGCCGCGTGGCCGCCGGAGGTGACCACCACCGTGTACCGCGTCGCCCGGGAGGCGCTGACGAACGTGCTGCGGCACGCGCCCGGGGCCCGCTCCGTCACGGTCACCGTCGAGCAGGGCCCGGAGGGCGTCACCGTGGAGGTCGCCGACGACGCCCCGGCGGCCCCGGCCCGGCACCCCTATCGCGGCGGCTACGGGCTGGTCGGCATGCGCGAGCGCGTCGAGTCGCTGGGCGGTTCGCTGGCCGCCGGACCGCGGCCCGGCGGCGGCTGGTCCGTCCGGGCGGCGCTGCCCGTCCCCGCGGGGCGGTCCCGGTGACCATCTCGGTCCTCCTCGCCGACGACCAGGCGATGGTCCGCCGCGGGCTGCGGCTCATCCTCGAGGACCAGCCCGACATCACCGTCGTCGGGGAGGCGGTCGACGGGGTCGAGGCGGTCGACCTGGCGCGGCGGCTCCGACCGGACGTGTGCCTGGTGGACATCCGGATGCCCCGGCTCGACGGCATCGCGGTGACCCGCGCGCTGGCCGGCCCGCAGGTGCCCGACCCGATGCGGGTCGTCGTGGTCACCACCTTCGACCTGGACGAGTACGTGTACGGGGCGCTGCGCGGCGGTGCGTGCGGCTTCGTCCTCAAGGACGCGGGGCCCGCGCTGCTCGTCGAGGCGGTCCGCGCCGCCCGCAACGGCGAGGCGCTGGTCTCGCCCTCCGTCACCGTCAGGCTGCTGCGGCACCTGGCGGCCGCCTCGGCGCCGCCGCGTGCCGAGCGGCCCCCGCCCCTGTCGGAGCGCGAACTCGACGTCGTCCGGGCCCTGGCGCGCGGCCTCACCAACCAGGAGATCGCCGCGGAGCTGTTCATCTCGTTGAGCACGGTCAAGAGCCACCTGGCGGGCATCCAGGCCAAGCTGGGGGTGCGGAACCGCGTCGGGATCGTCACCTGGGCATGGGAGAACAACCACGTGGAACCGTCCTGACGCGGCCCGGCCGCCCCTCCGACCGCCAAGCGGCCCGTGTTCCGGTGCGGAACACGGGCCGTCGGGAAGATCAGATGCGGGCGACGCCCTCCTCGCGGGCCTTGGCGGCCACCGCGGCCGTGACGGCCGGGGCGACGCGGTCGTCGAACGGGCCGGGGATGACGTAGTCGGCGGTCAGGTCGTCGCCGACGATGCCGGCGAGGGCGTTCGCCGCCGCCAGCTTCATCCCCTCGGTGATGGTGTGGGCCCGGACGTCCAGCGCGCCGCGGAAGATGCCGGGGAACGCCAGCACGTTGTTGATCTGGTTCGGGAAGTCGCTGCGGCCGGTCGCGACGACCTTGGCGTGCCTGCGGGCGACCTCGGGGTGCACCTCGGGGGTCGGGTTGGAGAGCGCGAAGACGATCGCGCTGTCCGACATCGTGGCGACGCACGACTCGTGGACGGTGCTGCCGGACAGGCCGATGAACACGTCGGCGCCGCGCAGCGCCTCCTCCGTGGAGCCCTTCAGGTGCGAGCGGTTGGTGATCGCGGCGATGCGCTCCTTGACGGGGTTCAGGCCGTCGCGCCCCTCGTGGATGATGCCCTTGCTGTCGGACAGGGCGATGTCGCCGATGCCCGCCTCGATCAGGATCTGCGAGACCGCGATGCCGGACGCGCCCGCGCCCGCCACGACCGCGCGCAGCTCCGACAGCGGCTTGCCGACGAAGCGCGCCGCGTTGGTGAGGGCGGCGAGCGCCACGATCGCGGTGCCGTGCTGGTCGTCGTGGAAGACGGGGATGTCGAGGGCGGCGCGCAGCCGGTCCTCGATCTCGAAGCAGCGGGGGGCGCTGATGTCCTCCAGGTTGATGCCGCCGAAGCTCGGCGCCATCCGGATCACGGTGTCGACGATCTCGTCGACGCCCGTGCAGTTCAGCGCGATCGGCACGGAGTCGACGTTCGCGAACTCCTTGAACAGCAGCGACTTGCCCTCCATGACCGGCATGGACGCCGCCGGGCCGATGTCGCCGAGCCCGAGCACCGCGGTGCCGTCGGTCACGACGGCGACGACCTTGGAGGTCCAGGTGTAGTCGTAGGCCAGCTCGGGGTTGTCGGCGATCGCGGTGCACACGCGGGCGACGCCCGGCGTGTAGGCCAGCGAGAGGTCGTCCTTGTTGCGGACGGGGATGGTCGAGCGCATCTCCAGCTTGCCGCCGCGGTGCAGCGGAAAGGCCGGATCGTCGTCCAGTGAGGGCGGTTCAGTGGGAATGGGCTGAGCAGCCACAGCGACCCCTGTCTGTGAAAGTTGGCTTTCTTGAGATGCCGCCGCGTGGTGGTGTGGTGTGGCCGGTCACCCGGTGGATCTCGCGACGCACGGGGGTCACCCGTTGTCTGATTGTGCCACAGGGGGCCGGACCCGCCCGGAGGCCGGGGTGGGTGGTGACCGTCACGTGACCGTGCCCACACGGTGGTGGGTCGGTCGCGTTGCGTAGGGCATACCCCTTGAGCACTGGCGGATCCGGGTTCGCCTCGTTGCGTGATTGTTTCGCACCCTTTATCCAGATCAGGGACGTTGTACGCCAAACTATGCACCTGACCTTCGGATCTACGCGGATCCGACGAAACCACCAGGAGGGGGACCAGTGAACACCGGTTCTCTGCGCCGCCGCGCCGTCGCGGCGAGCGCGCTCGTACTGACGGGCGCGCTCGCGCTGTCCGCATGCGGCGACAGCAACGACTCTGGCGACTCGGGCTCCGCGGCCTCGAACACGAGCGTGGACAGCAAGCTCGCCGCCATGGTCCCGGCCGCCATCAAGAGCGACGGGAAGATCTCGATCGGCACGGACGCCTCGTACCCGCCCAACGAGTCCGTCGACCCGGCCTCCCAGAAGATCGTCGGATGGGACGTCGACCTCTTCAACGCCGTCGCCGCCAAGCTCGGTCTGAAGACCCAGTACAGCAACGCGGGCTTCGACACGATCATCCCCGGCGTCCAGTCCGGCAAGTACGAGGCCGGCGTCTCCTCCTTCACCGACACCAAGGAGCGCGAGGGCGCCGTCGACTTCGTCACCTACTACTCGGCCGGGACGTCCTGGGCCGTGCTCAAGGGCAACCCGAAGGGCGTCAACCCCGACGACGCCTGCGGCAAGTCCATCGGCGTCCAGCAGGGCACCGTGCAGGTCGACGACCTCGCGGCGCGCAGCAAGAAGTGCACCGACGCGGGCAAGCCGGCCATCAAGAGCGTCGTCCGCAAGCAGCAGACCGAGGTCAACAACGACCTCGTCGCGGGCAAGGTCGACGGCATGGCCGCCGACTCGCCCATCGTCGGCGACGCGGTGAAGAAGACCGGCGGCAAGCTGGAGATCATCGGTCAGACCTACGACACCGCGCCCTACGGCTACGCGGTCGGCAAGAACTCCGGCCAGCTCAAGGAGGCCATCCAGGGCGCGCTCAAGGCTCTGATCGCCGACGGCACCTACAAGAAGATCCTCACCGACGCCGGTGTGGAGACCGGCGCGATCACCGAACCGAAGATCAACGGGGCGCAGAGCTGATCGCATGACGGTCGACAACGACGCCGGCAAGGGACGGCCTGAGGCGATCAAGGCCGTTCCCGTCCGGCATCCGGGGCGCTGGCTCGGGGCGGCGGTCGTCCTCGTGCTGGTCGCCATGTTCGTCCACTTCCTCCTGACCAGCAAGGCCCTCGACTGGTCGGAGCAGTGGAAGTACCTGTTCTCGGATCCGGTGCTCAAGGGCGTCCGGAACACGGTCTGGCTCACCCTGGCGGCCATGGTCGGCGGTGTCGTGCTCGGCATCGTGCTGGCGCTGATGCGGCTGTCGGCCAACCCTCTGCTGAGCGGTGCCGCCTGGGTGTACCTGTGGTTCTTCCGCGGCACGCCGCTCTACACGCAGCTGCTCATCTGGGGCGCGATCGGCACGCTGTTCCCGACGGTCGGGATCGGGATCCCCTTCGGTCCCGAGTTCGAGACGTGGAAGACGCAGGAACTGGTCAACGCCGCGCTCGCGGCGGCGCTCGGGCTCATCCTCAACGAGGCCGCCTACATGGCCGAGATCGTCCGGGCCGGCATCCTGTCGGTGGACGAGGGCCAGCAGGAGGCCGCGAGCGCGCTCGGCATGTCCCGGATGCAGACGATGCGGCGGATCGTGCTGCCGCAGTCGATGCGGGTCATCGTCCCGCCGACGGGCAACGAGGCGATCTCGATGCTGAAGAACACCTCGCTCGTCGTGGCCGTCCCGTACTCGGAGCTGACCTTCACCGCGCAGACCATCTACGCCAGCACGTACAAGATCATTCCGATGCTGGTGATGGCCTGCCTGTGGTACCTGCTCATCTCCTCGGTCATGATGATCGGGCAGTTCTACCTGGAGCGGTACTACAGCCGGGGCACCAGCAAGGGGGCGGAGGCCAGGCAGCGGCTCCGCTTCCGCGGCGGAGGAGGCGGCCAGTGAGCGGAGGCGAGGAGATCGTGGGCGACGCCCCGGCCGGCGTCCCGGAGCCCGCGAGCGGCGGGCTGATGGTCAAGTCCGAGGCGGTGCACAAGTCGTTCGGGCGCCTCGAGGTGCTGAAGGGCATCGACCTGGAGGTCAAGCCGGGTGAGGTGATGTGCGTCGTCGGACCGTCCGGCTCGGGCAAGTCGACGTTCCTGCGCTGCATCAACCACCTGGAGAAGATCAACGCCGGGCGGCTGTGGGTGAACGGCCACCTCGTCGGCTACCGGGAGTCGGGCGGCAAGCTCTACGAGCTGCGCGACCGGGAGGTCGCCGCCCAGCGCCGCGAGATCGGCATGGTCTTCCAGCGGTTCAACCTCTTCCCGCACATGACGGCGCTGGAGAACGTCATGGAGGCGCCGGTGCGGGTGAAGCGGCAGCCGAAGGGGGAGGCGAGGGAGCGGGCCGTCGCCCTGCTCACCCGGGTCGGCCTCGGCGACAAGGTGAGCAGCTACCCGGCGCAGCTGTCCGGCGGGCAGCAGCAGCGGGTCGCGATCGCGCGGGCCCTCGCCATGGAGCCCGCGCTGATGCTGTTCGACGAGCCCACCTCCGCGCTGGACCCCGAGCTCGTCGGCGAGGTCCTGGAGGTCATGAAGCAGCTCGCCCTTGACGGCATGACCATGGTCGTGGTCACCCACGAGATGGGCTTCGCCCGCGAGGTCGGCGACTCCCTGGTCTTCATGGACGGCGGCGTCGTGGTCGAGGAGGGCACCCCGCGGGAGGTCCTCGGCAACCCCAAGCACCCCCGGACGCAGGACTTCCTGTCCAAGGTGCTGTGACACCGGGCGCGCGGCCCGTCCCCGACACGCCGGGGCCGGGCCGTTCCGCTCGCCGGCCGGCGGTTAGTGTGCGTTCATGTTCGCTGTCACGGCCACACAGATCGACGCAGACCATCCGCTGAACGGGCTCACGCTGGGGGAGCGGCCCGACCCCGAGGTACCGGACGGCTGGACGACCGTCACGGTGAAGGCCGCCGCGCTCAACCACCACGACCTGTGGTCGCTGAAGGGCGTCGGCCTGCCCGCCGACCGGCTGCCCATGATCCTCGGCGGCGATGCGGCCGGGGTGGACGAGGACGGCAACGAGGTCATCGTCCACTCGGTGATCGGCGACCCGGACCGGGGCGGCGGCGACGAGACCCTCGACCCCAGGCGGTCGCTGCTGTCGGAGGTCCACCCCGGGACGCTCGCGGAGAAGGTGGCGGTGCCGCGCCGCAACCTCGTCCCCAAGCCGGCCGAGCTGTCGTTCGAGGAGGCGGCCTGCCTCCCCACCGCCTGGCTCACCGCGTACCGGATGCTGTTCGGCAAGGCCGGGCTCCAGCCCGGCGGGTCCGTGCTGGTGCAGGGCGCGGGCGGCGGCGTCGCGACCGCGGCGATCGCGCTGGCGGCCGCCGCCGGCTACCGCGTCTACGCCACCAGCCGCAGCGAGGCCAAGCGCAGGCGCGCCGAGGAGATCGGGGCGGACGCCGCCTTCGAGACGGGCGCGCGGCTGCCCGAGCGGGTCGACGCCGTGATCGAGACCGTCGGCCAGGCGACCTGGTCGCACTCGCTGAAGTCGCTGCGCCCCGGCGGGCGCGTCGTGGTGTCGGGCGCGACCAGCGGCCAGGTGCCGCCCGCCGAGCTGAACCGCGTGTTCTTCCTCCAGCTCCAGATCGTCGGCTCCACGATGGGGACCCGCGACCAGCTGGAGCGGCTCGCGCGGTTCCTGGTCAAGACCGGCGTGCGGCCGCAGATCGACCGCGTCCTGCCGCTCGGCAGGGCGGAGGAGGGCTTCACCGCGATGGCGGAGGGCGACCTCTTCGGAAAGATCGTCTTCACGCCCTGACGCCGTGGGGGAGGCCGTGGCCGGGGCTCCCGGTCACGGCTCCCGGTCGAAGATCTCGTTCCGCAGCCGCTCGCGCGCCTCGTCGAGGACGGCCTGCGCCGCGGCGAGGTCGTCGTCGTCCAGCCGGGCGTTCTTCGCGGACCCGCGGACGTCCTCGACGAACCGGCGCAGCAGGCGCTCCAGCTTGAGGCGGGCGACGTCCTCGCGGGTCCCGGTCGCCGTCTTCCAGGCGTCGTCCCAGTTCTGCCGCCACTCCTCCTTCCACGCCTGCGTCTGCTCCCGCCAGTGCTCCTTCTGCCGGCGCCACTCGTCCTTCTGGCGCTCGGTGGTCTCCTTCCACGCGTCCTTGGACGTGGCCTTGCCCTGGTCGCGCATCGTCCGGGCGGCCTGCGTCAGCTCCTCGCGCAGCGTCCGGACGGTCTGGCGGACGTCCTCCTGCACGCCGCGCGCGAACTCCTGCGCGGAGGCGGCGATCTCATCCTCCAGTTCGGCCAGCTCGTCCATCCGGCGCTCCAGCTCCTCGCGTCCCTTGTCGGTCAGCGAGTACACCTTCTTGCCCTTGACCACCTCATGGGTGACCAGGCCCTCGGCCTCCAGCCGGGCCAGCCGCGGGTAGATGGTGCCGGGGGAGGGCGAGTACACCCCGAGGAACCGGTCCTGCAGGAGCCGGATCACCTCGTAGCCGTGCCGTGGGCTCTCCTCCAGCAGCTTGAGCAGGTACAGCCGCAGGCGACCGTGGCCGAAGACGGGGCTCACGTCGTCACTTCTCCATTCGGGGTGTGGTGATCTCCGGGGCGTCGTCGTCGCGGCCGAGGAGGGCGATCGTGCCGGAGACCGTGTTGACCGCGACCCGCCCCGAGCCGTCCCCCATCTTCCCGCTGACGGAGCGCGACACGGCGCGTTCCTGGCGGTCGAACGGGAAGGACGTCTCGATCCGCCCCGCCGCCGAGTTCAGCGTCACCCGCGCGTCCGTGGACGCCGGGACGCGCAGCGCCACCTCGCCCGAGACCGTGTTCACCTCGACGCCGCCGCTGCCGGACAGGTCGACGTCGGCGGCGATGCGGCCGCTGACCGTCCGCGCCGCGAGCCGCTCGACGGACGCCCCGGCAAGCGTCAGGTCACCGGAGACGGAGGTGAACGACACCGTCCCGTCCAGGCCCTGCGCCTCGACCGCGCCCGAGACCGTGTTCGCGTCGATCGCGCCCGCCACCCCGTCGAGCGTCACCTCGCCCGAGGCGCTCTTGATCGACGTGCGGGCCGTCGTGCCGGTCACCACCGCGTCGGCCGACACCAGGTTGAGGCTGACCGGGCAGTCGTGCGGGACGGTCACGGTGACCTCCGCGCGGACCCGCTGGTTGCGCAGCCAGCCGAGCACGCCCTCCCAGATCTTCTCGTGGGTGACGGTCAGCATCCCCGCCTCGTGCGTGACCACCAGCGGCGGCCCCTCGACGCCGCCCACCATGATGGAGGGGCGCTCGTCGGAGGCGAGCACCGACACGCTGCCCGCGATCAGCGTGACCCTCAGCGCGACCACGCCGTCGAAGTCGAGGGTGGTCGGTTCGTCGATCGTCCAGCGCGACATCACGATGTGCCCTTCGTCCGAGAGGCCTGCCGTCAGTTAACACGATATGTCGCGTCTTTGAGAAGTCAAGACATATCGCGTTACCCCGGAGGTGGGTCCGGGCCCCGAAGTGACTGATCGGCGCCCTGCGCTGCGCTGGCGCTCCGCTCCGGTCGCCGGTGGTGCGCCTTCTGGGGGCGGACCCCCAGACCCCCCGAAGAGACTGACCGGCGCCCTGCGCTCCGCTGGCGCTCCGCTCCGGTCGCCGGTGGTGCCCCCTCTGGGGGGCGGACCCCCAGACCCCCCGAAGTGACTGACCGGCGCCCTCCGCTCCGCTGGCGCTACGCTCCGGTCGCCGGTCAGTCCTCTTCCTCGTCCAGGCGGGCGAGCCAGGTGGCGAGGCGCTCGACGGGGGTCTCGAACTCGGGGTTCAGGTCGACGAACTCGCGGAGCCGGCCCGCCAGCCACTCCAGGCTGACCTCCTCGGCGCCGCGCCGGTCCGCCAGCTCCTCGATCCCGCGGTCGGTGAAGTACATCGCGTCCCCTCCCCATGGACGCCGAGGGCCCCGGCGCGGTGCACCGGAGCCCTCGGATCGATCAGTACCGCTCTACTTCTGCTCGCCGAACAGGCGCGCGAGCAGCGCCTCCTGCTCCGCCTGGTGCAGCTTCGCCGAACCCACCGCCGGGGACGAGGACGCCGGGCGCGACACCCGCGACATCTTCAGCCCGTCGATGTGGCGCGGCAGCTTCAGCGCCATGAACGGCCAGGCGCCCATGTTGGCGGGCTCGTCCTGCACCCAGACGACCTCGACGTCGGCCGGGTACTTGGCCAGCTCCGCCTTGATCTCGTCGACCGGCGGCGGGTAGAGCCGCTCGACCCGCACGACCGCGGTGTCGTTCGCGCCCGTCGCCTGCCGCGCCTTCACCACGTCGTAGTAGATCTTGCCGGTGGTGAGCAGCACCCGCCGCACGCCCGCCGGGTCGATCGCCGGGTCGCTCTCCGGGATGACCGGCTGGAACGCGCCGCCGGTGATCTCCTCGACCGGGGACGTGGCCGCCTTCAGCCGCAGCAGCGACTTCGGCGTGAACACGACCAGCGGCTTGTGCCGGTTCGACAGCACCTGCCAGCGCAGCAGGTGGAAGTAGTTCGCCGAAGTGGTCGGGTAGGCGACCGTCATGTTGTCCTGCGCGCACAGCTGCAGGTACCGCTCGATCCGCGCGGACGAGTGGTCGGGCCCCTGGCCCTCGTAGCCGTGCGGCAGCAGCAGCACGACGCCCGAGTGCTGGCCCCACTTCTGCTCGCCGGAGGAGATGTACTCGTCCACGATCGACTGGGCCCCGTTGGCGAAGTCGCCGAACTGGGCCTCCCAGCACACGAGCGCGTCGGGCCGGGTCATCGAGTAGCCGTACTCGAAGCCCATCGCGGCGTACTCGCTGAGCAGCGAGTCGTGCACGTAGAACTTCGACACGCCCTGCCCGAACTGCTTGAGCGGCGTGTACTCCTCGCCCGTCCTGCGGTCGACGAGCACCGCGTGCCGCTGGCCGAACGTGCCGCGCCGGGTGTCCTGACCGACGAGCCGCACCGGGTGGCCGTCGATCAGCAGCGAGCCCATCGCCAGCAGCTCGCCGGTCGCCCAGTCGATCGCGTCGTCCTCGATCATCTGGGCGCGGCGCTGCAGGATCGGCTGGAGCCGCGGGTGCGGCGTGAAGCCCTCCGGCAGGCTGACCTGGGTGTCGATGATGCGCTTCACCGTCTCCAGCGGGATCGCCGAGCCGGCGCTGCCGTGGTCGATCGGGATGCGCTCCTCGACGTCGGGCTTCACGACCGAGCCCGGTTCGAGGGGCTTCTTCACGGCCTCGCGGGTCTCGGTGAAAGCCCGCTCCAGCTGCTCCTGGTAGTCGCGGAGCGCCTGCTCGGCCTCCTCCACCGTGATGTCGCCGCGGCCGATCAGGGCCTCGGTGTAGAGCTTGCGCACGGACCGCTTGGCATCGATCAGGTCGTACATCAGCGGCTGCGTGAACGAGGGGTTCTCGCCCTCGTTGTGGCCGCGCCGCCGGTAGCAGATCATGTCGATGACGACGTCCTTCTTGAACGTCTGCCGGTACTCGAACGCCAGCCGCGCCACCCGCGCGCACGCCTCGGGGTCGTCGCCGTTCACGTGGAAGATCGGCGCCTGGATCATCCGCGCCACGTCGGTGGCGTAGACGCTGGAGCGGGAGTACTCCGGCGCGGTGGTGAAGCCGACCTGGTTGTTGATGATCACGTGCACGCTGCCGCCGGTGCGGTAGCCGCGCAGCTGCGACAGGTTCAGCGTCTCGGCCACCACGCCCTGCCCGGCGAACGCGGCGTCGCCGTGGATCAGGATCGGCAGCACGGTGAAGCCGGCCTCGCCGACGTCCAGCAGGTCCTGCTTGGCGCGGACGACGCCCTCCAGCACCGGGTCGACCGTCTCCAGGTGGGAGGGGTTCGCGACCAGCTCGGTGTGGATCTTGGAGCCGTCGCCGGCGACGAAGTCGCCGGACGCCCCGAGGTGGTACTTCACGTCGCCGGAGCCCTGGGCGCTGCGCGGGTCGAGGTTGCCCTCGAACTCGCCGAAGATCTGCCCGTAGGACTTGCCGACGATGTTGGCGAGGACGTTCAGCCGGCCGCGGTGCGCCATGCCGATGACGACCTCGTCCAGGCTGGCCTTGGCCGCCGCCGAGATCACCGAGTCGAGCAGCGGGATGACCGACTCGCCGCCCTCCAGGGAGAACCGCTTCTGCCCGACGAACTTCGTCTGCAGGAACGTCTCGAAGGCCTCGGCGCTGTTCAGCCGCCGCAGCACGTGCAGCTGCTCCTCGCGCGAGGGCTTGTCGTGCGGGACCTCGACGCGCTCCTGGATCCAGGCGCGCTCCTCCGGGTCCTGGATGTGCATGTACTCGATGCCGACCGTGCGGCAGTACGCCATCCGCAGCACGCCGAGGATGTCGCGCAGCTTCATCGTCGGCTTGCCGCCGAACCCGCCGGTCGCGAACTCGCGCTCCAGGTCCCACAGGGTGAGGCCGTGCTTGAGGATGTCGAGGTCGGGGTGGCGGCGCTGCTTGTACTCCAGCGGGTCGGTGTCGGCCATCAGGTGGCCCCGGACCCGGTAGGCGTGGATCAGCTCGTGGACGCGGGCGACCTTGGCGACGTCGTCCTCGTGGGTGGCGGAGATGTCCTTGACCCAGCGCACCGGCTCGTACGGGATGCGCAGCGCCTCGAAGATCTCGTCGTAGAAGCCGTCCTCGCCGAGCAGCAGCTGGTGGATGCGGCGCAGGAAGTCGCCGGACTGCGCGCCCTGGATGATCCGGTGGTCGTAGGTGGAGGTCAGCGTCATGACCTTGCTGATCCCCATGCGCGACAGGGTGTCGCTCGACGCGCCCGCGAACTCGGCCGGGTACTCCATGGCGCCGACGCCGATGATCGTGCCCTGGCCGGGCATCAGCCGCGGCACCGAGTGGACGGTGCCGATCGTGCCCGGGTTGGTCAGGCTGATCGTGGTGCCCTGGAAGTCCTCCAGGGTGAGCTTGCCGCCGCGGGCCTTGCGGACGATCTCCTCGTAACCGGCCCAGAACTGACGGAAGTCCAGCGTCTCGGCGGCCTTGATGCTCGGCACCACGAGCTGGCGCGAGCCGTCGTCCTTCTGCAGGTCGATGGCCAGCCCGAAGTTCACGTGCTCCGGCCTGATCAGGACCGGCTTGCCGTCCACCTCGGTGAACGCGGCGTTCATCTCGGGCATCGCGGTCAGGGCCCTGACGATCGCGTACCCGATCAGGTGCGTGAAGGAGACCTTGCCGCCGCGCCCGCGCTTGAGGTGGTTGTTGATGACGATGCGGTTGTCGATCAGCAGCTTGGCAGGGACGGCGCGCACGCTGGTCGCCGTCGGCACGCCGAGGCTGGCCTCCATGTTGGTGGCCGTCCGGGCGGCGACGCCGCGCAGCCGGACCTCCTCGGCCCCCGCCGGCACCGGCGGGGGCGCCGGCTTGTCCGCCTTCGGGGCCTTGGCGGCCGGCTTGGCCGGAGCCTTCGGCGGCGCGGCCGGTGGCTGCGGTGTCGGCGGAGCGGCCGCCGTGCCGTTGGCGGCCTTCGGGGCCGCGCCGTCGGCCTGGGGGATGGCGGACACGGGCCGGCTGCCCGGCTGGTAGTCCGCGAAGAAGTTCCACCAGGCTTCGTCAACGGAGTTGGGGTCGTCGAGGTACTTCTGGTACAGCTCGTCGACCAGCCACTCGTTGGCGCCGAAATCGGTCAGCATCGGGTCGGCACTAGTATGCGACGACTCTGTCGACACGGCGGAGATCGCCCTCTTCCGCAGCTCGCAGGTAAGTTCTGAGACGCATCAAGGCTACTCGCACTTACCCCCGCACCACGCCAGCGCGTCGCAACCCCGCCCACACCGCCCCGTCCATTGGCTGAACCGGCCGAAGGCAGGGCCGTGCCTTCGGCAAGATCCACCAACGTGCTCCCCCTCCTCGGCCGTCGCCGAAACCACGCGACGACCCCAACGGTCGCGATCGCGTCCGAAGGCAGGTTCGAGCTCGCGAGAACCTGATCGCGCAGCGAGCCTCTGGGCGAGTCGGAGCGATGCCAGCGATCGCCCGCAGTGCTCGACGATGGAGGGCGCTCAGCGCCCGAAGGAGGAGGGCACTGCAATAAGCACTGCTAGTGAGTATGCGGGGCGACGGTCGGGCCTTCGGAGGCCTGGATGAGGACGAAGCCCTGGCCCTGGTAGGCGAGCTGCATCGCTTCGCCGCTGCCGCGGCCGATGAGGGCGCTGGCCTTGAAGGTGCGGTTGACGCCGACCTGGAGGCTCGTGCTCCACGCGACGGCGGACTGGCCGTCGGCGAACGTGGGGGCGCGGCCGCAGTCGAGCATCACGGGGGTGCCGTGCGTGGTGAGCGCCACCCAGCCGGTGCCCTGGAGGGTGGTGTTGAACAGGCCGCCCGCGGCGATGCCCGCGCCCTGGACGCGCTGGATGTCGGACTGGAGGTGCGAGTCGTAGGCGAGGATGTTCTTGCCGTTGACGGTGATGCCCTCGTTCTCCAGGTAGAACAGGTGGATGTCGTCGGCGTCGTTGGCGACGAACAGCAGGCCCTGGCCCTTGACGCGCATGAGGGGGACGCCCTCGCCGGTCAGGGCCTTCTTCATGAACTTGCCGATGCCGCCCGCGCCCTCGTAGTCGAACTCCATCTGCCCCTGGAAGGCGACCATGGAGCCCTGCCGGGCGAGGACGTCGCCGTTCAGGTGGACCCGGAGCATCTTGGAGTTCTGGAGGGCGAAGTGGCCGGGGAGCTGCTGTCCCTGTTCGAGGTTGCCGAAGAACTGGCTGCGCATGGTGGGGTCGTGCCTCTCGTGGGGGATTACTGGAGATGCGCCAGCATAACCAGGGAGAAGCGGTCAACGTCCCCGGTCATGCGGGGCGGTCCAGTCCACGAGCGGGCCCTTGGCGACGACGCCTGAGGGGTTGATGTTCCGCTGGGTCACGTAGTAGTGCCGCTTGATGTGGTCGAAATTCGTGGTCTCGCCGAACGCGGGGTTCGAGTAAAGGTCGCGGGCGTAGCCCCACAGGTTCTCGTAGTCGGCGAGGCGCCGCAGGTTGCACTTGAAGTGGCCGTGGTAGACGGCGTCGAAGCGGGCGAGCGTCGGGTAGAGCCGGACGTCGGCCTCGGTGATCTCGTCGCCGAACAGGTAGCGGCGCGTGGACAGGCGCTCCTCCAGCCGGCCGAGGGTGTCGAAGAGGGCGTCGAAGGCCTCCTCGTAGGCGCCCTGCGAGGTGGCGAAGCCCGCCTTGTACACGCCGTTGTTGACGGTCTGGTAGACGAGCTCGTTCAGCTCGTCGATCTCGGGGCGCAGCGCCTCGGGGTACAGGTCGGGCGCGCCGGGGCGGTGGTGGGCGGTGAACTCCGTCTCGAACATCGTGGTGATGTTCGGGAAGTCGTTGGTGACCAGGCGCTCGGTCTCGGTGTCCCAGACGCAGGGCACGGTGTAGCGGCCCTGGAACGCCGGGTCGGTGGACAGGTACAGCTCGGAGAGGAAGACGGCGCCGGTCACCGGGTCGCGGTCGGGGAACCGCCAGCCCCGCTCGTCCCGGATGGGGTCGACGACGCCGACGCCGATCGCGTCCTCCAGGCCGAGGAGCCGCCGCACGATGAGGGTGCGGTGCGCCCACGGGCACGCGTAGGAGACGAAGAGCCGGTACCGCCCGGGCTCGGCGGGCAGTCCGCTCGACCCGTCCGCCGTGATCCGCTCGGTGAACCGGTTCGCCTGACGGACGAAGCGGCCTCCCTCGACCTCCTGGACGCTCATGCCCGTCTCCCTCCGAAGTAGGTGAGGACGGCCCCCGGTCCGGCACCTGAGGGCGATCCGGATACGGGAACCTCGCGGCTACCATAACCGTCGGTATCCAGTGTGAAACGGCCGCGACGGCCGACCGGCGGATCGACGAGGTGGCGGGGGTCCATGCTCGAGCAGTTCAACGCCCTGGTGGACGGCCTTCCACCGGCGATGATCTATCTGATCATCGCGGCGCTGGTGTTCGCGGAGGCCGCGCTGTTCGTCGGCTTCGTGTTCCCCGGCGAGACAGCGATCGTGGTCGGCGGCGTCCTGGCCAGCCAGCACGTGCTGTCGCTGCCGCTGCTGCTGGTCGTCGCGGTGGTCGCCGCGGTGGCCGGCGACTCCGTCGGCTACGAGATCGGCCGCAAGTACGGGCCTCGGCTGCTGGACGTCAAGATGATGCGAAGACACCGGTCGAAGGTCGCGGCCGCGCAGGACATGATCCGCCGCCGCGGCGCGTTCGCGGTGTTCATCGGCCGGTTCACGGCGCTGCTGCGGGCGCTCATGCCGGCGCTCGCGGGCAGTTCGCGGCTGCCGTATCCGAAGTTCCTGCTCTTCAACGTCATCGGCGGCGTCACGTGGGTGGTGACGTTCACGCTCGGCGGCTTCTTCGCGGGCACGGCGTTCGAGCACGCGGCCAAGCTCGCGGGCCGGGGCCTGGCCATCGGGCTGGCGGCGGCGGCCGTCGTCGCGCTGGTGGTGTGGAGCGTCCGCAAGCACCGCCGCGAGGCCCGCGAGGAGGCCGAGGCCCAGGCTGCCGAGGACGTCGCCGGGGACGGCGAGGAGGCGGAGTCGGCGCCGACGCTGCCGTCCTGACGGGCGGGCGCGTTCAGAAGTGCATCCGCCCGCTGATCATCGGCAGGTCCAGGTAGGTGCGGATGCCGGGGTCGGCCCCGCACACCGCCGGGACGGAGTTCAGCGCGTGCGCGGACGCGGCGGAGATCGCGTCGCGGACCCACTCCTCGCCGGCCGTCAGCGTGAGCGGCGGCCGGCCGTCCACGCGCAGCGAGTACCCGGGCCGCCCCCACACGTCGGGCATCCGCGCGGCGTCGGCCTTGTGCACGATCTCGACGGTGATCACCGGCCGGCCGGCGGCGAAGCCGTTGAACGTCCAGCGGTCGGCGGCGACCGTGCCGCGCGGGATCGGACCGGCGGCGGTGGCGAGGTCGGCGCCGGCCAGCCGGTGGTCGACGTCCACGTCGATCTCGTCGAGCTCGACGCCGAGCCCGGCGGCGACCAGGTGCAGGCTCTCGGAGAACAGCGTCCGCATCGCGGCCCGGTGGGGGCGCAGCGCGCGGAGGTACTCCTCCTCGTCCTTGCCGAACCCGAGCAGGTCGTGGACCAGACGCCAGGACGGGTGCCGGGCGAAGTCGGAGCACTCGCGGGCGTAGACGTGGGTGATCCGGCGCGACAGCCGCGACAGCACCAGCGGCATCACGTCGGCCATGAAGCCGTGGCTGACGCCGCTGCCGTGCACCGACACTCCGCCCCGCTTGCAGGCCTGCTCCAGCTCGTTCACGAAGAGCGGGCCGTGCGCCCGCGGGTAGACCAGCCCGGTGAGGGAGACCAGGTTCTTGCCGGACGCCAGCAGCGCGCAGATCGTGTCCAGCTCGGCGAACCGGTCGGACTTGGGAGTCGGGGCGTAGAGGACGCAGTCGGCGTCCAGGCCGAGGATCTCGCCGAGGTCGCCGGTCGCGGCGACGCCGACCGGGTCGCGTCCGGCGAGCGTCCCGGCGTCGGAGCCCACCTTGGCGGGGGTGTGCACCCACGCGCCGGCGAGCTCCATGTCGTCGCGGTCGAGGACGCCCCGGATCGCGCTGCGCCCGAGCGCGCCCGTCGCCCACTGCACCACCCGGTAGCGGCGGCCGGGCGCGGACGCGGTGGCGGTGCTCATCGCACGGGACCTCCGTTGCTCCTCGTGATGCCGACGGGGGAGGAGACTACGCGGTGGGCACGGAGGGAATTGCGGCAAATGGCGCAACTTCCTCGCACGTCCCATCGTACGCAGGACTGGTCCGGCGTCCAGCCGGGAAGGAACCCGGGGGCCGCGGCCGAGCGGGATTCGGTTTAGTGGTACCACTGGGTAACCCCTTGATGATTACCTGGGGGCGTAGTCGGTGCGATGTGAGGAGACACGAGATGTCGGAACTGCGCTACGACGGCCGCGTGGCGGTCGTGACCGGGGCTGGTCACGGCCTCGGCCGGCAGCACGCGCTGGAGCTCGCCGCGCGCGGCGCCAAGGTCGTCGTCAACGACCTCGGCGGTGACCGGACCGGTACCGGCGCCTCCGCCGGCCCCGCCCAGGAGGTCGTGGACGAGATCAAGAAGAACGGCGGCGAGGCCGTCGCGAACCCCGACAACGTCGCCACCCCCGAGGGCGCGCAGGCGATCGTGAAGACCGCGCTGGACGCCTTCGGCAAGGTCGACATCGTCGTCAACAACGCGGGCATCCTGCGCGACAGGTCGTTCAAGAACATGTCGGTCGAGGAGTTCGACTCGGTCATCGCCGTCCACCTGCGCGGCTCGTTCCTGGTCTCCAGCGCCGCCTGGCCGCACCTGCGCGAGCAGGGCTACGGCCGGATCGTGAACACCTCCTCGCCCGCGGGCCTGTTCGGCAACTTCGGCCAGGCCAACTACTCCACGGCCAAGATGGGGCTGGTCGGGTTCACCAAGACCCTCGCCCAGGAGGGCGCCAAGTACAACATCAAGGCCAACGCGATCGCCCCGGTCGCCTGGACCCGGATGACCGAGGACCTGCTGCCCGCCGACTTCGCCGACAAGCTCGGCGTCGAGCAGGTCACCCCGCTCGTGGCCTACCTCGTGCACGAGTCCATCGAGGACTCCGGCCAGGTCTACACGGTCGGCGGCGGCCGGATCGCGAAGATCTTCGTGGCGGAGGGCCCCGGCTACGGGCAGAAGGAGACGCTGTCGGTCGAGGACGTCCGGGACAACTGGGCGGCCATCGGCGCGGCGGAGCCGCTGACCGTGTTCGGCAACGTGGGCGAGCAGATGGGCCCGCTGATCCAGCAGCTCACGTCCTGAGCCGTTGGCCGGGATCGAGCTCGACCGGCGGGACGGGGTGCTCACGATCACCCTGTCCCGTCCGGAGCGCCTGAACGCGGTCGACGGCGCGCTGACCGAGGAGATGCTGGACGTCCTCAACGGGCTGATGCGCGACCCGTCCACCCGGGTGGTCGTGCTGACCGGCGCGGGCCGCGGATTCTGCTCGGGCATGGACCTGCAGGGCGGCGACCCGGCCGGCGCGTCCGGGGAGGGCCGCGTCCAGCGGCTCTACCGGGGCATCGCCCGGGGCGGCGAGGTCACCGCCCGGCTGCGGGAGATCCCGCAGCCGGTGATCGCGGCGCTGCACGGCCCCGTCGCGGGCATGGGCGTGTCCTGGGCGCTGGCCTGCGACCTGCGGGTCGCCGACCCGACGACCCGTTTCGTCGTGCCGTTCGTCGACCTCGGGCTCTCGGCCGGGGACTGCGGCCTGTCCTGGCTGCTGCCGCGCCTGGTCGGGCCGGCGAAGGCCGCGGAGGTCTGCTACCGGGCGCAGCGCCTGGACGCGGCGCGCGCCGACGCCCTCGGCCTCGTCACCGAGATCGCCCCCGAGGGCGGGGACCTGGCCGCCGCCCAGGCCCTCGCCGACGAGCTGCTCGGCAGGTCGCCCTACGGCCTGAGCCGCACGAAGGAACTGCTCAACGCGTCCCTGGACGTTCCCGGTCTGCGGCGGCAGCTCATGGCGGAGACGGCCGTGCAGACGCTGGCCTTCTTCAGCGAGGACCTCGCCGAGGGAATGGCGGCCGCGCTGGAGAAACGCCGTCCGGAGTTCAAGAACCGCTAGCCCTGGAACCGCCGGAGGGGCGAGGAGTCGCTTCCCGGCGGATCGCCGGCGCCGTGACCGGCCCAAGGGGGTGAGCCCCCTTGGGCCAGGGCCGGTCTCGAATGGCCCCGGCCACGTGCGCGAACGCGTGAACTGCCCGGTGTCGCGACGCCGAAGGCGAGCGATACCGGGCAGATCGCGAAGCGATGCCGCGTTCGCCAAGGCCGGGTCACGTAGCGAGCCGCCAGGCGAGCGAAGTGGGCCGGGACTTCGAAGACACGGGTCAGTCGGCGAGTGCGGTGGAGAGCGCCTCGACGTAGCGGAGGGCGGCCAGGCGGGCCAGGGCCGGGTGGGCGCCCAGGGGCGCGGAGTGGGCGGAGCCCACGGCGGCGGCGGCCGCCCCGATCAGCGCGGCCTCCGGCTCGGGCCCGATCAGGTGCGGGGCGACGGCGATGGACGCCGCGCCGGCCGCGCGGAGCTGCTCGTAGGCGGCCTTCACCGACGCCTCGTCGTTCAGCGAGGCGGTGAAGACGGGGGCCGCGAGCCGGGAGGCCAGGAGCACGCCGGTGACCTCGGCCTGCCGGACGGCGGCCGCGTCGCCCGGAGTGGCGACGATCACGCCGGACGCGGCCGTCACCATCGTCATCAGCCTGATCCGGTCGGCGCGGGCGAGCCCCGCGTCGGCGAGCCGGTCGTGCAGCGCCTCGGCGTGACGCTCACGCTCGGCCGGCACGATACGACGGAGACCGGTCAACACGGCATCC
>NZ_JBEUPA010000154.1:0-19183 GCF_040492065.1 Actinomadura sp. NPDC000929
ACCGTCCCCAGCTTGTTCACCGCCGGAATCAACGACGAGGACGCGCACACCCGCGCCACCTCCTCGATCACGATCACCGTCGCCAGCGCATCGGCCCCCGCACCCCCGTACGATTCGGGCACGTGCACCGCATGCAGATCACCCGCCACCAACGCCTCCAACGCCTCCTGCGGGAACCGCGACTCCTCATCCACCTCCGCCGCGAAAGGAGCGATCTTGGCCTCGGCCAGCTCACGCACCGAACTCCGCAGCAGCTCATGCTCCTCGGACGGCGCGTACGAGGGAAAGTCAGCACTCATGCCGCCGATGCTACCGGCCAGTAGGCAGTGGCGGCCGACGCGGGTACCCGCCCGCAGCGGGCACGTGTCCAATAGGGCCGCCGGTCGGCGGCAGCGAACGGAGAGGAGCAGGCCTTGTCCCACCGGCTGACGGTCATCGGAACCGGTTACCTCGGCGCGACCCACGCGGCGTGCATGGCCGACCTGGGTTTCGAGGTCCTGGGTCTCGACGTGGACGAGGAGAAGATCGCGCGGCTCTCGGCCGGCGACCTGCCCGTGTACGAGCCGGGGCTCGAACCCGTGCTGCGCAGGGGGCTGGAGACCGGGCGGCTGCGCTTCACCACCTCCTACGAGGAGGTCGCGGAGTTCGGCGACGTCCACTTCCTGTGCGTCGGGACCCCGCAGAAGGCCGGGGAGTACGCGGCCGACCTGACCTACGTCGACGGCGCGATCGCGTCGCTGGCGCCGCTGCTGGAGCGGCCCTGCCTGGTCGTCGGCAAGTCGACCGTGCCGGTCGGGACGGCCGCGCGGCTCGGCGAGGCGCTCGCCAAGGCGGCGCCGGCGGGCGGCGACGCCGTGCTCGCCTGGAACCCCGAGTTCCTGCGCGAGGGCTTCGCCGTCCAGGACACCATGCACCCCGACCGGATCGTGGCCGGGCTGCCCGCCGAGCCGGGCGCCGCCGAGCACGCCGAGAAGGTGCTCCGCGAGGTCTACCGGACGATGATCGCCGAGGGGACGCCCTTCATCACCGCCGACTTCCCCACCGCCGAGCTGGTCAAGGTGTCGGCGAACGCGTTCCTCGCCACCAAGATCTCCTTCATCAACGCGATGGCGGAGGTCTGCGAGGCCGCGCACGCGGACGTGACGAAGCTCTCGGAGGCGCTGTCCTACGACGACCGGATCGGCGGCAAGTTCCTCGGCCCGGGGCTGGGGTTCGGCGGCGGCTGCCTGCCGAAGGACATCCGGGCCTTCATGGCCCGGGCGGGCGAGCTCGGCGCCGACCAGGCGCTGACCTTCCTGCGCGAGGTCGACGAGATCAACATCCGGCGCCGGATCCGGATGGTGGACCTCGCCCGGCAGCTGCTCGGCGGCTCCTTCGCCGGGCGGACGGTCGGCGTCCTCGGCGCCGCGTTCAAGCCGAACTCCGACGACGTGCGCGACTCGCCCGCGCTGGACGTGGCCGCCTCCATCCGCGCCCAGGGCGCCCGGGTGACCGTCTACGACCCGCAGGCCATGCGCAACGCGCGCCGCGCCCAGCCGACGCTGGAGTACGGCGAGTCGGCGATGTCGGCCGTCCAGGACGCGCACGCCGTGCTGCTGCTGACGGAGTGGGCGGAGTTCCGCGACATGGACCCGGCCACGGTCGCCGGGGCCGTGGCGGAGCGCAACATCGTGGACGGGCGCAACGCGCTCGACCCCGAGCGGTGGCGCGCGGCCGGGTGGAACTACCGGGCCCTGGGACGCCCGTGACGCGGGGCTGACGCGGAACCGGCGCGGAACTAAAGCGGCCGCGGGCGGTGTTGTCGCGGGCATGAGCGCTGACTTCGCCGACCCGGCCGTGATCCGCCGCCTGCTGAACGAGTCGAGGACGTGGGTCTTCGTCGGCCTCGGGGACAACCCGGAGCGGGAGGTCCACACCCAGGCCCGGCTGATGCAGCAGCGAGGGAAGCGCATCATCCCCGTGCACCCGGAGGCGCGCGAGGTGCTCGGCGAGAAGGGGTACGCCTCCCTCGCCGACGTCCCGGACGCCTCCGAGGTGGACGTGGTGGGCGTCTACCGCCGCGCCGAGCACGCCGGGCAGGCGGTGGACGAGGCGATCGCGGCGGGCGCGAAGGCGGTGTGGCTGCCGCTCCAGGTGATCGACGAGGCGGCGGCCGGGCGTGCCAGGGACGCCGGGCTCGACGTCGTCATGGACCGCTGCCCCGCCGTCGAGTGGGCCCTGCGGCGCTGACCGGCCCTGGCCGGCCCGCCGCCGCGCGGGCGGCGGGCGTCCCTCAGAGCCGCTCTCGCAGCCGGGCGCCCTTCGCCTTGGCCTCGCCGTAGAGGTGCCGCTGGAACACCGCCATCTTGGCGCGCAGGTCGTCGTCGTACGCGGCCAGGATCCGGACGGCCAGCAGGCCGGCGTTGCGGGCCGCGCCGACCGCCACCGTCGCGACGGGGACGCCCGCGGGCATCTGCACGATCGAGAGCAGCGAGTCCATCCCGTCGAGGTACTTCAGCGGGACGGGCACGCCGATCACCGGCAGCGGCGTCACCGACGCCAGCATGCCCGGCAGGTGCGCGGCGCCGCCCGCCCCCGCGATGATCACGCGGAGGCCGCGGGACGCCGCGTCCTCCCCGTAGGCGATCATGTCGTGCGGCATGCGGTGCGCGGACACCACGTCGGCCTCGTAGGGGACGCCGAACTCTTCGAGCGCCCTCGCGGCGCCCTCCATGACGGGCCAGTCAGAGTCGCTCCCCATCACCACGCCGACGACCGGGTCGCTCACGCGCGCCTCCTCCTCGAACTCGCTCACCGCACGGTCCCTCATCGAGCATGGTCTTTCATGGCGGGGCCCCAGCGCAGGTAGTCGGCGGCGTGCCGGGCGCGCTCGCGGACCTCGGCGAGGTCGGCGCCGAGCGCGGTCACGTGGCCGATCTTGCGGCCGGGCCGGGACTCCTTGCCGTACATGTGCACCTTGACGCCCGGGTCGTGGGCCATCACGTGGATGTAGCGGGGGTACACGTCCGGGTCGTCGCCGCCGAGGACGTTGGCCATGACCGTGTACGGGGCGGTGGGCTCGGTGGAGCCGAGCGGCAGGTCGAGGACGGCCCGCAGGTGCTGCTCGAACTGCGACGTCCGGGCGCCCTCGATGGTCCAGTGCCCGGAGTTGTGCGGGCGCATGGCCAGCTCGTTCACCAGCAGCCCCGCGTCCGTCTCGAAGAGCTCGACGGCGAGGAGGCCGACGACGTTCAGCTCCTCGGCGACGCGCAGGGCGAGGCTCTGCGCCTCGACGGCGAGGTCCTTCGGCAGGCCGGGCGCTGGCGAGATCACCTCGGTGCAGATGCCGCCCTCCTGGACGGTCTCCACGATCGGGTACGCGGCGCCCTGCCCGTAGGGGGAGCGGGCGACGAGCGCGGCCAGCTCGCGGCCGAAGGCGACGTGCTGCTCCACCATCAGGTCGACGCCCTCGGCCTGCAGCCGGTCGGCGACCTGGGCCTCCGCGAGGTCGCCGACGACCCAGACGCCCTTGCCGTCGTAGCCGCCGCGCGTGGACTTCAGGACCAGCGGCCAGCCGTGCTCGCGGCCGAACGCCTCCAGGAACGCCCGCGGCTCGGGCGAGGGGACGGGCGCGTAGGCGGGGCAGGGAACGCCGAGCTCGCTCAGGCGTTCGCGCATGACGAGCTTGTCCTGGGCGTGGGCGAGGGCGGCCGACCCGGGCCGGCAGGGGACGCCGGTGGCCTCCAGCTTCTGGATGTGCGGCCCCGGGACGTGCTCGTGGTCGAACGTCACCACGTCGCAGCCCTGGGCGAAGCCCAGCAGGTCGTCGAGGGCGCGGTCGTTGCCGACCCGCACGTCCGAGACGACCTTGGCCGCCGACTCGTCCGGCGCCCCGGCGAGCACGCGCAGCGACACGCCGAGGGCGATCGCGGCCTGCTGGGTCATCCTTGCGAGCTGCCCTCCGCCCGCCATCCCGACCACGGGCATCTCACGAACCTTCACGTCGAAAGGCTATCGGGCGGGCGGGGCGAACGAACCACGCGGCACCCGCGTCGAAGAACTGTGGGGGGTCGAAGGGGCGCGGGGGGAGAAGGCGCGCGGGGAGCGCCGGCGGTGTGTGGGGGGCCCGGCAATGGGCACGGACCGGAGGTGAGCGCCTACCGTTCATGTTCCGGCGTCCCGGGGGCCACGGACGTCTATCCTCGTGGTGCCTCCCCCGTAGTCGCCGGCCGCCCGCCGTGCCCAGCAGTGCAAGCCCGGAAGGACGGTTCCCCTTCGTGAGCCTGGTCGCCAGAATCCACCGGCGGTTCGCGCACCTCATGCGCGAACTGGCCCAGTTCGGCAGCGTGGGCGCCATCGCATTCGTCATCACGTTCGCGATCGGCAACGGCCTGCACACCGGCCTGGGGGTGGGCCCGCTCACGTCCAACGGCGTCGCCACGGTGGTCGCGACGACGTTCTCCTACCTCGCCAACCGCTACTGGACGTTCCGGCACCGCGACCGCACCGGCCTCGGCCGCGAGTACGTGCTGTTCTTCGCGCTGAACGGCGTCGGCCTGGTGATCACCGAGCTGTTCATCGGCTTCTCGCACTACGTCCTCGGGCTGGACGGCGCCGTCTTCTACAACATCGCGCTGGTCATCGGCACCGCGGTGGCGACACTGTTCCGCTTCTGGTCCTACAAGAAGTGGGTGTTCCTGCCGGCGAGCGCCCCGCACGTCGACCCCGCGTCCGGGCTGCCGGAGGCCCCCTCCGCCGAGGCCGCCGCCGAGGGCCCCGGCGCGACCCGCGCCGCCCCGGGCCGCGCGCCCCGGCTGCGGCGCCCCCTCGACCGGACGGCCGAGGACTACGCCGAGATCTGACCGGCGCCGGGCCCTCAGGCGGGGCCCATGACCACGCGTTCCGCGGCCAGCCGGACCTCGGCGGCCTGGCGCAGGAAGACCCCGAAGACCGCGGGACGGGACTGGATCAGCTCCAGGCGCCCGCCGTCCACCACCGCCAGGGAGCGGGCCAGGTAGAGGCCGAGGCCGGTGCCGCGGCCGCCGGAGACGCTGCGTTCGAAGATGCGGGGCTCCAGCTCCGACGGGATCCCCTCGCCCTCGTCGCCGACCTCGACCACCACCGAGCTCGCGCCCGGCTTGGTGTGGATGGTCACGGTGCCGGCGCCGTGCGTCAGCGAGTTCTCCAGGAGGGTGGCCACGATCTGGGAGAGGCCCTCGGGATGGGTCATGCCGACCAGTCCCTGCTCGCCGATGATCCGCACGTCCCGTCCGGCCTTGCGGAAGCTCGGCCGCCACTCCTCGACCTGCTGCGCGATGATCTCGTCGATCGGGGACGGCACCGCGCCGCCGGTGCGGTCGTGCCGGGCGCGGGCGAGCAGCTGCTCGACGACCGCGACGAGCCGCTCGGCCTGCGCGACCGCCGCCGCCCCCTCCTCCCGGACGACGTCGGGGTAGTCGGCGGCGTCGATCATCTCTTCCAGCCGCATCGACAGCGCGGTCAGCGGGGTGCGGAGCTGGTGGCTGGCGTCGGCCGCGAACTCGCGGCTGGCGACCAGCAGGTCGGTGATGCGGACGGCGCTGCGGTCTAACACCTCGGCGACCCGGTCGACCTCGGGGATGCCGTAGCGGCGCGGGCGCGGGCGGGCGTTGCCGCTGCCGAGCCGGTCGGCGGTCTCGGCGAGGTCGACCAGCGGCAGCGTCAGCCTGCGGGCCTGCACCATCGCCAGGCCGACCGTGACGGCCACGCCGAGCAGGGCCAGGCTGCCGACGAGCAGGAGCAGCCGCAGCGCGGCGTCGCGGACCTGCGCCTCCGGGCGCGACACCCGCACCCGCACCCGGCCTTGCGCCGCCGTCGCCGACAGCACGCGACCGCGCCGCTGCGGCCCGGCGGTGAGCGTCCGGCCGTCCGGCAGCGTGATCGAGACATGCCGTCCCGGGTACTCCCGGGCGAGGACCGCGGGGGTCACCGGCTGGCGCGCCTCCAGGCTGTAGCCCACGCCGCCCGCGATCGAGGACGCCTCCCGGTCCAGTGACCGGCCGGCCTCCTCGTAGACGAGCTTGTGCGCGGCGTAGGCGAGGGGTATGCCGAGCAGGAGCAGCGCGACCACCGCCACCGCGAGCGTCGACAGGAGCAGTCGGCGCCTCATCAGGGCTCCTTCAGGGGTGGGGCCGCGGACCGTGCGGCAACGCGCACCGGGGGCCTCTCGGGAAGGCCCCCGGCGTCCCGCCGGGCCGCGGCGGCCGGAGCTAGTCGCCGCGCTCGAACCGGAAGCCGACGCCCCGCACCGTGGTGATGTAGCGGGGACTGCCGGCGTCGTCGCCGAGCTTGCGGCGCAGCCAGGAAATATGCATGTCGAGGGTCTTGGTGGAACCCCACCAGTTGGTGTCCCACACCTCGCGCATGATCTGTTCGCGGGTCACGACCTTGCCCGCGTCCCGCACGAGGACGCGCAGCAGGTCGAACTCCTTGGTGGTGAGCTGCAGCTCCTGTTCGCCCATCCAGGCGCGGCGCGACTCGGCGTCGATCCGCACCCCCTGGACGATCGGAGTCTCGGTGCTGCCCCGGCGCAGCAGGGCGCGCACCCGCGCGAGCAGCTCCGCCAGCCGGAACGGCTTGGTCACATAGTCGTCCGCGCCCGCGTCCAGCCCGACGACGGTGTCGACCTCGTCGGCACGGGCGGTCAGGATCAGGATGGGCACGCCGTGCCCCTCGGCCCGCACCCGGCGGGCCACCTCAAGGCCGTCCAGCTCGGGAAGGCCGAGATCGAGGACGATCAGGTCCACGCCGCCCCCGAGCGCCCGCTCCAGCGCCTGAGGGCCGTCGGGGCTGACTTCGACGGTGTACCCCTCGCGACGCAGCGCGCGGGCGAGAGGCTCGGAGATGGACGTGTCGTCCTCGGCGAGCAGTACTGAGGTCATGAACCGATCGTATGACCAAACTTGACCTTTGCTCGGCTACCGCCGCGCTCTTGACCTGCGGTTTGCCACTCGTAGTACATCCACGATCACCATTTTTCAGTCGCGATCGGGATGTAGGCCGCATCACGCCCGCAGGGCGGGGGGCCCGGCCAGGTCGAGGACCGCGACCGAGGCGCCCGGCAGCACCACCGAGGCCGTTCCGGAATCGCCGAGGCCGACCGGGTCAAGGCGAATCGCCGGATCCGAGGCGATCAGCAGCCCGGGGGCGGTCCCGCCGGAACCGGGCACCGGAACCAGGGCGGGCCGGTCACCGAGGTTCGCCGCCACGCACACCGAGCCGCGCCGCACGGTCAGCCACCGCGCCGCGACGTCGTCCGCCCCGTCGTCCGGTCCGCCGGGCGCCCCGTCGTGCGTCTCGACCGTCGCCGCGGTCAGCCGGGGGTCGTTCAACTCGGGCCGGGAGCGGCGCAGCGCGATCAGGTCGCGGTGCCATTCGAGCAGGCCGGCGTGCGGCGGCCGGTCCGGTTCGGTCCAGTCGAGGACGGACCGGCGGAAGGTTTCCACAGCCTGTGGATCGGGGATCTCGCCGCTCCAGCCGTGCCGGGAGAACTCGCGCCGCCGCCCCTCGCTGACCGCGCGCGCCAGCTCCGGGTCCTGGTGGTCGGTGAAGTAGCACCAGGGGGTCGTCGCGCCCCATTCCTCGCCCATGAAGAGCATGGGCGTGAAAGGCGAGAGCAGGAGCAGCGCCGCGCCGACTTTGAGCAGGCCAGGAGACGGCAGAAGGGCGCCGATGCGGTCCCCCGCCGCGCGGTTGCCCACCTGGTCGTGGTTCTGGAGAAAACCGAGGAACCTGTGCGCGGGCGTCTCCCGGACATTCACAGGCCGGCCGTGATGCCGTCCCCGGTAGGTCGACATGGTGCCGTCGTGCACGAAGGCTCTGGTGAAGGCCTTCTTCAGCGTTTCCAGAGAGCCGAAGTCGCAGTAGTAACCCTGCCTTTCACCGGTGAGCGCGGCGTGCAGGGCGTGGTGGAAGTCGTCGCTCCACTGGGCGTCCAGCCCGTAACCGCCCGCTTCTCTGGACGTCACCAGGCGCGGGTCGTTCAGATCCGATTCGGCGATGAGGAACAGTTCCCGGCCGAGGTGGGCCGAAAGCGCCGCCACGGCGCGTCCCATCTCTTCCAGTAGGTGCACCGCGCCGTGGTCGGTGATGGCGTGGACGGCGTCGAGGCGCAGCCCGTCCAGGTGGTAGTCGCGCAACCACATCAGCGCGTTCTGGACGACGAACGCGCGAACCTCGTCCGACCCTTCCTGGTCGAAGTTCACTGCGTCGCCCCACGGGGTGGCATGGGCGCTCGTGAAGTACGGGCCGAAACTTCCCAGGCGATTCCCGTCCGGTCCCAGATGGTTGTAGACGACGTCCAGCACTACGGCCAGACCGCGCGCATGGGCGGCGTCCACGAAACGCTTCAGACCGTCGGGCCCGCCGTAGGGCTCGTGCGGCGCCCAAAGGTGAACACCGTCGTATCCCCAGCCGTGACGGCCGGGGAAGGACGCGACCGGCAGCAGTTCCACGGCGTCGATGCCGAGTGCCGCCAAGTGGTCGAGACGTTCGATCGCCGCGTCGAACGTGCCTTCGGGCGTGAAAGTGCCCACGTGCATCTCGTACAGGACGCTTCCGGCGAGCGGGCGTCCGTGCCAGTGCCGGTCGGTCCAGGCGAACCGTCCGTGGTCGTAGACGCGGCTCTGACCGTGGACGCCGTCGGGCTGCCAGGGTGAACGGGGGTCGGGCAGCACCTCGTCCGCCCCGTCCAGGACGAACCCGTAGTCGGTGCCGTGGGAGGCGTCCGGCACCACGGCCTCCCACCATCCGGAAGGCCCCGGATCGGGAGACCGCGGCTCCATGGCGTACCGGGCGCCGCCCGCCTCGACGTCCACGCGGCCGGCGGCCGGGGCCCACACCTCGAAACGCGCGCTCACCGATCGATCTCCCTGGGGACGAGCAGCGCGACGGGAAGGTGCTCGAACACGCGCGAGGCGTCCAGGATCGGGCCCATGTGCGTGCAGCCGGTCAGGACGTCCCGCCAGCCCTGACGGCGGACGTCCACGCGGGTCCCCTTCCAGCCCCCGCGGCTCTCCAGCCCCACGGGGAGCCGGGTGGCGAGCGCGACGGCCTCGCCCCGGGCGAACCCCACGACGTGGTCGGCGGCGGGCCCGCGCGCGGTGATCGGCTCGTGCCGGGAACCGGGCCCGAACCACTCCGGATGGGACCGGCGCAGCCGCAGCGCCCGGGACGTGACCAGCAGCTTCTCGTCGTCCACCTCCTTCGGCTGCCGCCCGGTGTCGAGCCGGAACAGGTGCTCGCGGCGCCGCCCGTAGTCGACCGGCCGCCGGTTGTCGGGGTCGACCAGCGACAGGCCCGTCATCTCGCATCCCTGGTAGACGTCCGGGACGCCCGGCATCGCCAGCTGGACGAGCTTCTGCCCGAGCGTGTTCACGCGCGCGTACGGGGCCAGCTTCGCGACGAAGGACGTCATGTCGGTCACCAGGTCCGGATCGGCCAGGACGCCGCGCGCGTACTCCAGGACGGCCTCCTCGTAGCCGGAGTCCTGTTCGGCCCAGGAAGTGCGCGTCTTGGCCTCGCGCATCGCCTTGGTGAGGAACTCCTCCAGCCTCCCGATGGTGAGCGGCCACGCACCGACGAGCGTCTGCCAGAACAGGTACTCCAGGTCCGGTTCCAGGGGTGATGTGCCGGGCCCCCAGTTCCGCCACCGTTCCACCGATTCGGCCCACTCCGCGGGCAGTTCCGACAACACCGCCAGCCAGGCCCGCACGTCCTCCTCGCGCTTGGTGTCGTGCGTGGACAGCGTCGTCATCGTCAACGGCCAGTCGCGGGCGAGCCGGATGCAGAACGCGTGGAAGTCCGGCTGCGCGACGCTGAAGCGGCCCGGCGCGCCGCCCACCTCGTTCAGCGCGGCCATGCGGTTCCAGCGGTAGAACGCCGTGTCCTCCACGCCCTTGGCGGCGAGCGGGGAGGAGGTCTGCTGGAAACGCACGATGAACTCGGCGTCGGTGCGCTCACCGCGCCCCAGGGCCAGGTCCACGATGACCTCGAGGTCGTCGTGCAGGTCCTGTGGCAGGTGCGCGCGCGCACGGCGGGCGGCCTCGTTCACGACGTCCACGGCCTGCTGGGGAGCGTCCTCCCCGGGCACGACGTACGCGCGGTAGACGGGCATGGAGACCAGCAGTTCGACCAGTGCCCTCTCCAGGCCGGGACGGCGCTCGCCCACGACCCGGGCGAGGACGCGCTGGAGCCGCTCGATCTCGGGCCTGAGGCCGTGCTCGGCGGCGTGCGTCCGGGCGTCGCGCTCGACCTCCTCGAAGGAGGCCGGGTTGCCCGTCAGCGACACGTAGTAGCCGGTCAGCGGCCCCTCCCCGGCGGGATCGAGGAACAGCCCGCCGATCATGCCGAGCGCGTCGTAGCCGGTGGTGCCCGCGCACGGCCAGTCCGGCGGCAGCCGCTCCTCCCCCTCGGTGATCTTCTCGACGAGCAGCCAGCGGTCCGGCGCGGCCTCGGCGAGCCGCCGCAGGTAGCCGCGCGGGTCGGCGAGCCCGTCGGGATGGTCGACGCGCAGCCCGTCCACCAGACCGTCCCTGACCAGGTTCAGCAGGAGCGCGTGCGTGCGCTCGAAGACCTCCGCGTCCTCCTGCCGCAGCCCGATCAGGCCGGAGATGTCGAAGAAGCGCCGGTAGTTGGGCTCGCCCTCGCCGGGCGGGACGAGCCGCCCGCCGCCGGCCTCCCAGTCGACGTCGAACCACCGGGCGAACCGCGACCGCGGCCCCTCCGCCAGGACGTCGGCGAAGGGCAGGTTCAGCCCGGCCGGCTCCGGGATCGCCATGTGGTTCGGGACGACGTCCACCAGCACCCGGAGCCCGTGCGCCCGGAACCGGGTCACCATGGCGCCGAACGCCTCCGGTCCGCCGAGCTCCTCCGACAGCCGGGAGTGGTCGACGACGTCGTAGCCGTGCGTGGAGCCCGGCGCGGCCTGCAGGACCGGCGACAGGTAGACGTGCGACACGCCGAGGGCCGCGAGGTAGGGGGCCAGCGCCGCGGCGTCGGCGAACCCGAAGTGCGCCTCGGGCGTCCCTCGGAGCTGGAGGCGGTAGGTGCCGGTCGGCGGCGCGGCGAGGGCGTCCTCCTCCGGGACGCCGCCGTCCACGCGTTCGGATGTCTCCGCCCGTTCGGGGCTGTGGTCCTCGGACACGGTTTCCTCGGGGGGTTCGGTGACGGGCATCGGTTCCTCGGGGGCGGGCTCGGCCTCCATCTCGTACCCCCGCCTCAGACCCGGCGCATGACCTGGATGGACCGGGCGGCGACCGGCACGTTCTCGCGGGACTTCACGACGGGCGACTCCTCCTCGGCGAGCAGCGGATCGGCGGTGTCGAGCACCTTTATCCACATCTGCCCGTACAGCACGGGCGGAAGCGCGAACGCCAGGTCCCCGTCATGGGCGTTGATCAGCAGCAGGAACGAGGCGTCCCTGACCTGCCGTCCGCGCCGGTCCGGTTCGCCGATCGCGTCGCCGTTCAGGAACACGGTGAGGGACTTGTTGAAGCCGGCGGACCAGTCGCGGCCGGTCATCTCCGCCCCGCCGGGCGTGAACCAGACGAGGTCGGGCAGATCCTCGGGCCTCGCTCCCGCGCGGGTGCGCTTGGAGCTCTCGTCGCCGCCGGTGAAGAAGCGCCGCCGCCGGAACACCGGATGCTCGGTGCGCAGCGCCGACAGGCGGCGGACGAAGTCGAGCAGCGGGCCGCGCTCGTCGAAGAACGTGTCGTCGCGCAGGCCCGTCCAGTCGACCCACGACAGCTCGCTGTCCTGGCAGTAGGCGTTGTTGTTGCCGCCCTGCGTCCGCCCTATCTCGTCGCCGTGCAGGAGCATCGGCACGCCCTGCGACAGGAACAGCGTGGTCAGGAAGTTGCGCTTCTGCCGCTCGCGCAGCGAGATGATGTCGAGGTCGTCGGTCTCGCCCTCGTGGCCGCAGTTCCACGACCGGTTGTCGTCGGTGCCGTCCCGGTTCCCCTCCCCGTTGGCCTCGTTGTGCTTGCCGTCGTAGGAGACGAGGTCGTGCAGCGTGAAGCCGTCATGGCAGGTCACGAAGTTGATCGAGGCGATGGGACGGCGGCCGTCGTCGGCGTACAGGTCGGACGAGCCCGTCAGCCGGGAGGCGAAGTCGGGCAGCGTGCCCGGCTGCCCGCGCCAGTAGTCGCGCGTCGTGTCCCGGTACTGGCCGTTCCATTCCGTCCACAGCGGCGGGAAGTTGCCGACCTGGTAGCCGCCCTCCCCCACGTCCCACGGCTCGGCGATCAGCTTGACCTGGGAGACCACCGGGTCCTGCTGGACGAGGTCGAAGAACGCCGACAGCCGGTCCACCGCGTGCAGCTCGCGGGCCAGCGTCGCGGCGAGGTCGAAGCGGAACCCGTCCACGTGCATCTCGGTCACCCAGAACCGCAGCGAATCCATGATCAGCTGCAGGACGTGGGGGCTGCGCATCAGCAGGCTGTTGCCGGTGCCCGTGGTGTCCATGTAGTAGCGGCCGTCGTCCTCCGTGAGCCGGTAGTACGAGGCGTTGTCGAGGCCGCGGAACGACAGCGTCGGCCCGAGGTGGTTGCCCTCGGCGGTGTGGTTGTAGACGACGTCCAGGATCACCTCGATCCCGGCCTCGTGCAGCGACTTCACCATCGCCTTGAACTCCAGCACCTGCTCGCCGCGCTGGCCGGACGAGGAGTACTCGTTGTGCGGCGCGAAGAAGCCGATGGTGTTGTAGCCCCAGTAGTTGCGCAGCCCGCGGCTCGTCAGCGCGTCGTCGTGGACGAACTGGTGGACGGGCATCAGCTCGACCGCCGTCACCCCGATCGAGCGCAGGTGGTCCGTGATCACCGGGTGGCCGAGCGCCGCGTACGTGCCGCGCATCGCCGGCGGGATGTCCGGATGCCGGGCGGTGAGCCCCTTGACGTGCGCCTCGTAGATCACCGTCTCGTGGTAGGGGGTGCGGGGCGGGCGGTCGTCCCCCCAGTCGAAGTACGGGCTGACGACCACCGACCGCATCGTGTGGCGCGCCGAGTCGGCGTCGTTGCGCGACCAGGGGTCTCCGAAGTTGTATCCGAAGCACGCCTCGTCCCAGTCGACCTGGCCTTCGACGGCCTGGGCGTACGGGTCGAGCAGCAGCTTCGAGGGGTTGCAGCGCAGGCCGCGCGGCGGATCGTACGGCCCGTGCACCCGGAACCCGTACCGGCGTCCCGGCATGACGCCCGGCAGGTAGCCGTGCCACACGAAGGCGTCCACCTCCGGCAGCGTCAGCCGCGTCTCCTCACCGTCGCCCGCCGGTCCGTCGAACAGGCACAGCTCCACCTTCTCGGCTACCTCGGAGAAGACGGCGAAGTTCGTTCCCGCGCCGTCGAACCGGGCCCCCAGGGGGTAGGCGTCACCCGGCCAAACCTGAGCCAATTGGTCCGCCCTTCGTAGGGTGCGGCGCCGGGCGCCCGACCGCGCACGTTCCGGGGGCCGCACCCCGGAAGCCCTTCCCTCTGGGGGATGGATCACACCGATCAGGACCCCACTGGCCAGAACGGACATCCGTGGGTTACGTTAGGGGAGCCTTACCTTAATGAGGGCGCCCTAACCGGCGCCGGTGGGGCACGCTGCGAAGAGGACGAGCCGCACGGAAGGTCTCCCACCGGAATGTACGTCTGCATCTGCAACGCCGTCACCGAGGACGACGTTCACGGCTGCATGGCGAGCGGTTGCACGACGGCCAAGGCCGTCAAGGCGGCCTGCGGCTTCAAGCCGGGCTGCGGTCTGTGCACCAAACGCATCCACACGATGGTCAGCGAGTACCGCGCCTCCACGGCCCTGGCGGACGCCCTGCTCGGCGGCAACGATCCCGCGTCCACGACCGCCGCCTGAACAGACCCCTCCCTCACGTTCCGTTCCAATAGGGGAACGCGCTGTGGGCGATTAGGTACTGTCCCGGATCCGGCCCGGCATGGAAGCATGGGGCCATGGAAGGCGACAACGACATCATCGCTCTGCTGAACGAGCAGCTCACCGCCGAGCTCACGGCGATCAACCAGTACTTCCTGCACTCCAAGATGCAGGAGAACTGGGGCTTCACCCGCATCGCCAAGCACACCCGCGACGAGTCCTTCGACGAGATGCGGCACGCGGAGCGGCTCACCGACCGGATCCTGTTCCTGGAGGGCCTGCCGAACTACCAGAAGCTCGGCACCCTGCGCATCGGGCAGACGATCGTCGAGCAGCTCAAGGCGGACCTGGAGATCGAGATGGAGGCCGTGGCCCGGCTGCGGCCCGGCATCGAGCTGATGCGCTCGCGCGGCGACGTCACCTCCGCACGGATCTTCGAGGACATCCTCGCCGACGAGGAGGAGCACATCGACTACCTGGAGACCGAGCTGAGCCTCGTTCAGGCCCTCGGCGAGCAGAACTACCTGCAGCGCCTCACCGAACCGCCCGGCGAGGGCGGCCCGAGCCCCGTCTGAGCCCTACGTCGCCCGCCCGCCGCTCCTGCGCAGCACGTACGGCTGGATGATGCCGAGACCGCGGACCGGGCGCTTGACGATCCGCGTGACCTCGTAGCCCGGCGCCTTCTCCAGGCACGCCGCCAGCTCCGCGTCGATCACCACCGCGCCCGGCCGGGCGAGCGAGGTGAGCCGGGCCGCGAGGTTCACGGTCGTGCCGAACACGTCGCCCATCAGCGGCAGGACGGGCCCGTGGGCGACGCCGACCCGCACGTCCGGGACCTCGGTCTCGTCCTGGATCGCCGCCGCCACCGTCAGCGCGATCTCCGCGCCGATCTCCGGCGTCGCCGCGCTGAACAGCACCTCGTCGCCGAGCGTCTTGACCAGCCGGCCGCCGCAGGAGGCGATGATGTCCGCGGCGGTCTCCTCGAACCACTCCACGACGCGGGCGAGCTCGATCTCCTCCAGCTCCCGGCTGACCTGGGTGAAGGAGACCATGTCCGCGAACCCGACCGTGGTCATCGGCCGGCCCGCCGAATCGCCGTTCTCCCGGCTCGCCGCCGCGGCCAGCGCCCGCGTCCCCGCGGCCGCGAGCTGCCGCCGCCAGGCGTGCAGGACCAGCGGCTCGAAGTCGCCGATGTGCTTCTCGGCGATGTCCACCACCGTGTCCACCGCCTCCGCGGACGGCGTCTCGGTCAGGTCCTGCGTCAGCATGCTGCGCAGCAGGTTGACCTGCCACTCGGCGAGCCGCGTCATGGTCTGGCCGAACGCCCTGACCAGCCGGATCACGCCGTCCTCGTCCAGGATCCCGTCGTCGACGAGCCGGCGGAGCCGGTCCAGCGCCGCCACGTCGCCCTCGGTGTAGGCGATCGTCTCGTCCGGCATCGACGGGTAGCCGAACGCCCGCCAGATCCGTCCGGCGAAGTCCCGCGACACGCCGGACAGCCGGACCGCCTCGACGCGGTTGTACCGCAGCTCGCCGCCCAGCAGGAGCTCTTCGATCTCCTTCGGATCCGGCAATCCGGCCGCCATCATCCGCCCCTCAGTCCGCGGCCGCCGTGGGCCGTGGCGGCGGCGTCGTGAATCGGTACCCGCACATATCGTCGCAGATCAGCATCAACGTCAACGGACGGATGCCGGATCGCCTCGTCCCGTTCACCGGACGTGCACCACATCGCCCGCACTGACCGCCGTGTCGCCGGCCGGTCCGGCCACCACGAGGCGGCCCTCCTCGTCCACGTCCCGCGCCGTCCCGGTCAGCCGCTCGCCGCCGGGCATCTCCACCCGCACCTCGCGGCCGAGGGTCGCGCACAGGTCCCGGTACGCGGTGCGCAGCCCGCTGCTCTCCGGATCGCCGCCGAGCGCCGTCCACTCCTGGTACCAGGTGCCGAACTCGCGCAGGATCGCGCGCAGCAGCGGCGCCCGGTCGCTGAGCGGCGCGCCCTCGATCGCGAGGGACGTCGCGGTCGGCACCGGCAGCTCCTCCTCGCGCAGGCCCACGTTCAGCCCGACCCCGACCACGAGCCCGCCGTCGACCATCTCGGCGAGGATCCCGGCGAGCTTGCGGTCCCCGACCAGCACGTCGTTCGGCCACTTGAGGCGCACGTCCACCGCGGTGTCGCCGTCCTCACCGCCCTCGCCGCCGTCGCCGAGGAACCCCTCCCCCGCCTGCGACCAAGCGGTCATCCGGCGGAGGGCGGTGGCGACCGCCACGCCGGTCAGCAGCGACGCCCACCCGAACCGCGCCACCGGGACGCGGGGGCGCAGCAGCATCGAGAACGTCAGGCCCGACCGCGGCGGCGCCGTCCAGGTCCGCCCGAGCCGCCCCCGGCCCGCCGTCTGCAGCTCGGTGACCAGCACGGTCCCCTCCGGCGCGCCCTCCCGCGCCCGCTCCGCGAGGTCGGCGTTGGTGGACCCGGTCTCCTCCACCACGCGGACGTCCCGCCACAGCCCGCCCTCCCGCACGAGCGCGCGCCGCAGCGCCGCCTCGTGCAGCGGCGGCCGGCCGAGATCCCCATAACGCGAGTCGCTCACACGACCAATCCAACCTCATCCCGAAGTCGATCTTGGGACCGGCGTCCGGCCGCGGCGGCCGCGCTCGTTAGGGTGCCCCCATGGATGGTGCGACGCTGGATGGTGTGACGCTGCGGCGCGACGGGCACGTCGCGGAGATCGTGCTGGACCGCCCCGAGGCCCTCAACGCCCTGTCGACCGCGATGGCCCGGCGCCTCGCGGGCGTGTGCGCCGAGGTCGCGGCGGACGCGTCGGTCCGCGCGGTGGTCCTCAGCGCCGCCGGGGAGAAGGCGTTCTGCGTGGGCGCCGACCTCAAGGAGCGCAACGCGATGAGCGACGAGGAGATCCTCGCGCAGCGCCCCGTCTTCCGCGCCGCGTTCGGCGGCGTCCTGAACCTCCCGCAGCCGGTGGTCGCGGCCGTGCACGGCTACGCCCTCGGCGGCGGCTGCGAGTTCGCGCTGTCCGCCGACATCGTCGTCGCGGACGAGTCGGCCGTGTTCGGCCTCCCCGAGGTGGGCGTCGGCCTCGTGCCCGGCGGCGGCGGAACCCAGCTCGCGCTGCGCCGCCTCGGCCCCGGCAAGGCCGCCGACCTGGTCTTCACCGGCCGCCGCCTCGGCGTCGAGGAGGCCCTCGCCTACGGCCTCGCCGACCGCCGGGTCCCCGCGGGCACCGCCCGCGAGGAGGCCCTCGGCATCGCCGAGGTCATCGCCGGCAACTCCCCCACCGCCGTCCGCGCCGCCAAGCGCGCGATGCGCCAGGGCGGCGGCGCCGCCCTGGAAGCCGCCCTCGACCTCGAAGAGAACGCCTGGCGCACCGTCGCCTTCTCCGCCGACCGCCGCGAGGGCATCGCCGCCTTCAACGAGAAGCGCAAGCCGGTCTGGCCGAGCTAGCCCAGGGGCGACCCCTGGAACCCCCTGCCCGTGGCGGGGGCTCGGCTTCTAGGTGAGGGTGTCGGAGTGGCCTGCCTTCAGGCGGGGCCACTGGGCCATCGGGCGGCCGTCGGCGCGGAAGAAGCCGCCGTCGACCGACCCCTCGCGCGGCCAGCCTTCAGGCGAGTCCTCCCACGCCTCCTGGCGCCCGTAGACGGACATGTCCATGAGCGAGTAGGCGATGTCCATGGCCTCGACGCCGCGGCCGTTCGTCCAGTAGGTCTCGAAGACGCGGTCGCCGTCCCGCAGGTAGAAGACCAGGTGGAACATGCCGGCCCGGCGGCCGGTGAGCAGGGTTTCGGCGGAGTCCTGGGCGGAGTACCAGGGCATCTCCCAGCCCATGAAGTCGCGGTACCGCACGCTCTCCTCGTAGGGGCCCTGGCAGAGGGTGGCGTAGGTGATGCCCGCGGCGTGCAGGTTGGAGAGCTCCCTGACCTGGCCGTTGAAGTACGTGCAGCCGTCGCACTGCTCGGCGGCGGGCCGGCCGGCGGACCACATCATGTAGTACGCGATCAGCTGGCGGCGGCCCTCGAAGGCGTCCAGCAGCGTCACGGGGCCGTCCGGGCCGGTCAGGGGCGCGGAGGCGTCCACCTCCACCATCGGCAGCCGCCGCCGCGCCGCCGCGATCGCGTCGCCCGCGCGGGTGTGGGCCTTCTCCCTCTCCCGCAGGGCGTCCAGCTCGGCCTGCCAGGCGGCCCGGTCGACCACCTCGGGCATCGGCGTCGTGGGGTTCATGGCTTCCCTTCCTCTCGGTGGACCGTCGCCCCACCGACGAAGGGCGCCCGCCGGGATCGACACCCGCGGCGAAGAATTCCTCAGAGTTCGCGGAGGCGGCGCGCCAGATAGCGGCGCTCGGGCTCGGTGGGCGCGAGCGCCAGCGCCTCCTCGTACGCCGCTCTGGCCTCGGCGGCGCGGCCGTCGCGACGGAGCAGGTCGGCGCGGGTCGCGGGCAGGAGGTGGTACCCGGCGAGCCTCCCGGACGCCGCGAGCTCGTCGACGAGGGCGAGGCCGGCCGCGACGCCGTCCGCCATCGCGACCGCCACGGCGCGGTTGAGGTCCACGACCGGGGACGGCGCCAGCCGGGCCAGCTCGCCGTACAGTGCCGCGATCTGCGGCCAGTCGGTGGCCGCCGCGTCGGGCGCCGTGGCGTGGCAGGCGGCGATGGCGGCCTGCACCTGGTAGGGGCCGGAGCGCCGCATCGCGACCGCCCGGTCGAGCGTCTCCACGCCTTCGGCGATGAGCGCCCTGTCCCATCGGGACCTGTCCTGGCCCTCCAGGGTGACCAGGACGCCGCCGTCCGTGCGCGTGGGGCGGCGGGCCTCGTGCAGCAGCATCAGCGCGAGCAGCCCCCGCGGCTCGGGTTCGGCCGGCATCAGCCGGACGAGCACGCGCGCCAGGTGGACGGCCTCGGCCGTCAGCCCCTGCCGCTCCTCCCCGCCGTAGCCCTCGTTGTAGATCAGGTAGAGCACCGCGAGGACGGCGGCGAGGCGCCGCGGGAGATCCGCGGCCGCCGGGACCCGGTACGGGACGCCCGCCTCCCGGATCTTGCGCTTCGCGCGGACCAGGCGCTGCGCCATCGCGGGTTCGGCGGTCAGGAACGCCCTGGCGATCTCGGCGGTGCTCAGCCCCGCCAGCGTGCGCAGGGTGAGCGCGACCCGGGCCGGGAACGGCAGCGCCGGGTGGCAGCAGGTGAAGATCAGCCTGAGCCGCTCGTCGGGGACGTCCTCCTCCGCGGGCTCACCGGCGCCGCCGGCCGCGAGCAGGCGCAGCTTGGCCGCGCCGGCCGCGTCGCGGCGCAGCCGGTCGCGC